>JACRPH010000039.1 GCA_016214025.1 Candidatus Woesearchaeota archaeon | reverse complement strand
TTTTATCGGATTGCTGCTGGTGTTGAGCATACTAAAGGTGATTTAAGTGGATAGAGGGTTATACACGATTGTTTCAGCAGAGCTGATGTTATTTGCAGTGCTGTGGGCAATTTATACCATTTTTACTTCATGGGGAACAGAGTGTTTCAATATGTTTTATGCTTATGTTACCATTGTCGCATTTATAATCCAACTGGTATGGGATCATTTTGTTAAGCCATGAGTAATGCTTTGACAAATTAAAAAAAATGATGAAAGATTAAAAAAGGCAGAAAATTTAATCTATAAAAAAAGGGTGATTACATATGGAAAAAAAGACAAGAGATATTATTACCTGGATATTTTTTGGGTTTTTGGTGGCTATGTCCATTCTATTGTTATTAAGCATTTTCAAAGTGATTTGAATGAATAAACACACTTATAACCTAATCTGGACTTTTGGACTAATTTTAAGCTTATTGTGGACAATTTATACTATTTTTTCTGCTTGGAAAACACCCTGTTTTAGCTTATTGAAATCTTATTCTACCATCTCTTTGTTATTGTTTAATTTAATCTGGAGCAATTTTATTAAATATGAAGAGAATAACTCATAACAAATCTAAAAAAAAGGTGATGAAAAATGGGAATATTACATAAATTGTTGGGAAAGAAGCAGTTTGCGGATGAAGAAGAGCGAGTTATCGTCCATCATGGGAAAAAAATCTATCTTGGAGCCGACCATGCCGGTTTTGAGCTGAAAGAACAGCTTAAGAAGTGGCTTGGCCACCATCAGATAGAATATGAGGACTTGGGGAATAAAATTCTAGACCCTAATGATGATTATCCTGATTTCGCCGCATTAGTAGCTAAGAAAGTAGTTAGAGAAGGCACTTATGGTATCTTGGTGTGCGGCTCGGCGCAAGGAATGTGTATTGCATCTAACAAGTTCAAAGGAGTACGGGCAGTAGTTCCATTTTCACTCAAAGAAGCAAGATTAGCCCGCGAACATAATGATGCTAATATCATCTGCATCTCCGGCTGGTTTCATACACATCATTACAGCACTAAGCTGTTAAGACGCTTCCTGGAAACGCCTTTTCCCAAGGAAGAACGGCATGTGAGGCGCTTAAATAAAATTAGGAAGCTGGAGCAATGAAAAATGAAACTAAACAAAAAAACTAAAGAAATACTAAACTGGGTTGCATTGGTGGTGGGATTATTAGGAGTGTTAGTGGCATTGTATGGATTACTGAGGTCTGTTGCAGGGGTAACGAGATAAAATGAAGCAGCTAATCTTTCCATCTATCATGGCTAAGAACCAGAAAGAGCTAGACCAATTTCTTAGAAAATTAAAAGGCACAGCAAAGGAGCTGCATTTTGATGTGACGGATGGGAAATTTGTTCATAGCAAGTATTTCCGGTTTGATTTTAGATTAAGTGAAGAGTTTAGTTATAATGCCCATCTATTAATTAAAAATCCAAGGAGATGGGTGGAAAAGTATGGAAATAAAGTGGATACAATTATTTTTCATCCAGAGCCACTAAAAAAAGATGAAATAATTTCTTTAATTAAAAAAATAAAAAATAAGAAAAAGAAAGTTGGACTGGCGCTCAAGCCGGAAACAAGGGTTAAATCGGTTGAAAATTATCTAAATTTAGTTGATTATCTCTTAGTTTTAACTGTCCATCCGGGTTTTTATGGGGGAAAGTTCCTTTCTGCTTCGCTTAAAAAAATAAAAGAAATTAAAAAAATAAATCCAAAAGTTAAAGTAATTGTGGATGGGGGCATGGCTCCGGATACGATTAAGTTGGCAAAGAAAGCCGGAGCAGATTTGTTTGTGTCGGGGTCATATGTTACCACAGCGGAAAAGCCGAAGGAAAGGATAAGAACATTAGTTTCTGCAATTAAAGGTCTTTGACTATAGCTAATAAGCCGGTTAAGTTAGGCCGATAGTTCGTTTATGAGCTAAAAAGTGCCTTTCTTCCTCCACCAATGGAAAAAGGTTTATTAAGAGTTAGGTTATTCTCCTAAGTTGGAGGTTGATAAAGATGGCTAAAGAGAAAGAAGATAAATGGATAATGTGGTTGGCAGCAGTTCTAAGCATTATTGGAATTGTAGCCGTAATTATCTTAGCATTACACGCTTTAGGATGGGTGTAAGATGATTATAACCGCTCGTAAGTTTGTCATTATTTTGGATATGGTGCTATTAGTAATGACTGCTTCTTGGGTGCTTTTTGGTTTATCCAAAGGTATTGATAACATTGAACTAACTTATAACTACGTTTATGTTGTAGTGGCAATAGTAAGTTCAATACTAAACATTAAATTACTTTACTACCCATGACTCCCCTGACTTCCATCAAAGACCTGCAATTAATCGCTAATACTATTCGGCAGGATATTATCCGAATGTTGTTTACGGCTGGTTCTGGACATCCTGCCGGCTCGCTGGGATTAGCAGATATTTTCACCGCATTGTATTTCAACATTATGCACCATGCTCCAGCTAATCCAACCTGGGAGCAAAGAGACAGATTGATTCTTTCCAATGGTCATGTGTGCCCGGTGCGTTATGCTGCTATGGCCCGAGCTGGTTATTTTCCGATAAGTGAATTAGCTACGCTAAGAAAACTTGGCTCTAAATTACAAGGGCACCCCAGCCGATTAGATTTGCCAGGATTAGAATTATCTACCGCTTCTTTAGGCCAGGGGTTGGGGGTGGCAGTAGGGATGGCTCTAGCCGGAAAGCTGAAAAAGCAAACGCATAAAGTGTTTTGCGTGACTTCCGATGGAGAGCATGATGAAGGCTCTATTTGGGAAGCGCTAACTGCAGCCCATAAATACAAATTAGATAATCTGGTGAATATAATTGATAGGAATAACATTCAAATTTCTGGATTTACTCATGACGTCTGGCCGTTAGAACCACTGAAAGCTAAGTATGAAGCGTTTGGGTGGAAAGTGTTTGAGGTTGACGGGCATGATTTTAAGCGGTTGTTAAGCGTGTTTAAGCAAGCGGAGAAAGTAAAGAATCGGTCGGTATGTATTATTGCGTATGTTATCCCGGGAAAAGGAGTTTCATTTATGGAAAACTGCTACCATTGGCATGGCAAAACTCCTAATGCGGAAGAAGCTAAGAAAGCGTTGGAGGAGCTGGAAAAAGAGAAGGAAAGGCTGGGTAAAGGGAGATGAAACCTCAGAAAGCAAGTGGAAATACAGGGAAAATAACGAAATCCAAACACGTAAATAAAAAAAGATTGCTCAAAACCTTTGGTTTGTTATTAGGTTTAATATTAGTGGTTGCTTTGGGCTTATTCTTAATTCAGCAGTATAATTCCAAATATCCTGCCGAAGGCATCGCTGGAAAAGCGTATTCTGGTTTAACTTCAGAACAGAAACAGGTATATTGGGCGTGTTACAAAGAGAAAAGTTGCGGAGTGTTGTTAAATGAATCTCAGCAAACCAAGAATTATGCTGCTTATCGCACTTGCTCCAAAGACTGCCATGCCCAAGCGTTAAGTTATTCTTCGGCGCAGGATTATTGCCAGGATTCTGATGGAATGGATTATTTTACTACTGGAAACGTAACTTCTAATTTCTATCCGAAAGGGAAGCCAGATTATTGTTTAGATATTAATGGGAAGAATTATTTATTTGAGGGAGTATGTAAGAATAATAAAGCCGTGTTTGGGCAGAAGAATTGTAAGGAGTTGGGAGAGTATGGGTGCGAAGAAGGGAGATGCATTTTCTCAGCAGGGGATAATTGCATTCCTCTAATCTATTCAGGTGACCCTAATAAGAAAATTAATGTAGTGTTTGTAGGGGCAGGATATGAGTCCCTCGAAAACTTAACTTCAAAGCTACCTGAATTCATTGATGAAAATGGTGTTGGGATGAAAAATCCAGAAGGTAAAACCTTTAATGGGTTATTGGGAGTAGAACCATTTAAGTCTAATAAAGATAAGTTCAATTTTTGGTACATCAATAAGATTGCACCAGAAAATCCGGATGCTTCAAGCAACAAATGTATTGATAACTGTGATAATAAATTTGGAGAAAAGTGCAATCTTCCTAATAAACAAGTGATAAATTTATGTAACTTTCCGGGCCAGTCACTATCTACTTTTTTTGATTCAACAAGCAAAGGAAGCACGTCTTTTAATTGTGTAACTTATGGTGGATGGCATGATGTAAGCACGGTGGTGCATGAATTTGGTCATGGGTTAGGAGGACTGGCTGATGAAAGGCATGCTGGAGAAAAAGAAGGATCACCACAAGAACCTAATTGTGCTCCCGGAGACTTTGGCACAGCTAAATCTTGGTGGGGAGATATGTTTGGATACGGCAACGGTAAAACTGGAGTTTTTGATGGTGAATTATCTTGCTATGATGATGGAGATTTGGACTCCTGTACTGAAGAAGTTTTACAGGAAGTAGAATATTTCACTGGTTCCCCGGAAAATTGTTTTATAACTGGTTCCGTTGAGAAAGGCTGTTTTTTGGGGATTACAAAAATATATTCTAGCACTAATCCACCTCAAAGTCAAGAAAAAGGAGAAAGTGATATTCCTAGTTCTGGCGGCGGCCCGAGCAGTGGGCTGGGAGGAGTATTATCTCCACTCTATTTTGAAACCAAGTCTAAAGAAGAATGTCTTGAATCAAGTACTAACTGTATGTATGAGGAGAATGGGATAATAATGTGTAGAGACTTAGCACTTAAGAAAGATGATAACTCTCCGATGGATGATTCCTGCGATAATCTTCTAAAACGAACGGAATTGCCTAAATATATTCATCAATTAGGGTGTGGTGGTGGTTATGATATGATAATCCCTACAATTGTAAGCATCATGAGTGGGGAAGGCGAGGTTAATTTTTATGGTCCAGTTAATGAGAGAAAGTTGTGTGAGAATATGAAATTAATTACTGGAGAAGCAGGTGGAAAATGTAAAGAACTGTGTTTAGGTGGATGTCCCGATGGAGCACAATGTATCAAAGGAGAGTGTCTTTACCCAATATCTATTAACTGAAGTTATTCAACCAAAACTTAAAATGAAAAAGCCAATAATTGTCGTGACAGTGCCGCAACTATGAAAGAAACCGAAACCCGGGAATTCAAGAAATAAAATCTCAAAGGCAAACTTTATAAATATATCATCATTATGATAACTATTATCAGCATAATGATATAACACCAAAATGGCTTTATTAAAAACACTAGCACAGCCGGAAATGAGAACGCTCTTTGGCAAGCGGGAGTTAGTGATAATTAGAAAACAGCTGTGGGGAGTGCCTTTAAAAGGCTCAGAAAAAACCCGGCTTTCCCGCGACATCCGTAAAAAGTTTGAAGCTATTGCCCTGCTGATTCCTTCGACCAAAGAATTTGAGCTGAAAAAAGGGGCAGAAATTAAAAGATTAGTTGAAACAGCAAAAGAGGCTATTTTAAAAACCAAATTTTTCCCCCGCATAAAGAAGATTATCCTCTTCGGTTCTGTGGCAGAAAACCAGCCCACGCTTCTTTCCGATATTGACTTAGCGGTAGAATTTACCTCTCTCGCTGAAGGAGAGGCCACTCTTTTCCGGAGGGAAGTGCTTGGCCAATTAAGCGAGAAATTCGATGTGCAGGTTTATAATCAATTACCGGCAAAAGTTAAAAGAGAAATAGATGAAAAAGGGAAAGTGATTTATGAACGAACGCATTAAAGACAAAATTAAAGAAATTGAAACATATTTAATACAGCTAGAAGAAATAGTGCCAGATAGTTTAGAAGAATACCAAGAAGACTTTAAAACCAAAGCAGCCTGCGAACGTTACTTAGAAAGATTAGTAGAAGCTGCTGAAGATTTGGGTTTTCTGGCGATTAAACATCTTGACCTGGAATCTCCAGAAGAGGAAAAAGAGATATTTAAGATTCTTTCCCGCACCAAGATAATCAGTTCTGATCTCTCTGATGAACTTAAACATGCTAAGGGAATGCGGAATGTCCTTGCCCATAAGTATGGGGAAATTGATGACAAAATAACTTTTGTCTCCGCAACAGAAGAAATCGGAACACATTTAAGAGAATTGATAAAATCTATTAAAAGAAAAATAAAATGATTAAACCAACCTCTTCCGCTTCTTCCCAAAACCCCACCGAAAACCTTAAATAATACTTATCACTTTTAGGTTATATAATAATTACATTCAAGTAATATGGTTATAACATTAAAGAAATATGCTCCTAACTAAAACACAATTGGAAATCATGGAAATATTCTGCGCTAATATCACTAAATCATTTAGCATCAGGGGCTTGTCTAAACTGCTGAACAAAAACTATAAAGTAGCTTATCAGGCGATGCAGGGATTAATAGAAAAAGGCATTTTAAAGAAAGATGAGCATCAACTGCTAAAGTTAAATTATCAGAAGAACTTTTCTTTGCTGGCATATATAGAATCTTTAAGAGCGGAGAAGTTTCTTAAAAAACATAAAGAAATTGGCTTGTTTGTAAATGAAGTAATCCAGAAGTCACCTCTTGGCTTCTTTACTTTAATGCTTTTTGGCTCCTATGCCGCAGGAAAGCAGAGCAAACGCTCAGATATTGATGTTTTGATGATAATTGAGGATATCGCTCAAGTTGAGGCTGTAGAAAGAAACCTTAAGTTTATGTCCGAAAACTTTGGAAATTTCCATCTTCAAGTCATTAGTAAAGAGAGCGTTAAAGAAATGATTTTGCGCCCAGGAAAGCTTAATGTGGTTAACGAAACTCTTAATAAGCACATCTTGTTTTTTGGGGCAGAAGATTATTACCGGTTGATTAATCAGGTGTGAGATGGACTTAGAATTAGACGAAAAAAAGATTCAGGAAATTCGCAGATTAATCCCCCAGCTAGTCCAAGAGGGTTTAATTAGCCGAAAAGAGGAAAATAAGCGTTTAGTAGAATTTTATCTGGCTCTATCAGAAGAAGCCCTTAATTCGTCAAGAGTAATGTATAAAGTCTCTACAGATGAAGAAATGGCTAAACTAGTTGGTGTTTCTAATTTCAAAGGCTTTGTGTGGGTTATTAATCCCGCATATTATTCCATGTTCTATGCTGCTAATGCCCTTTTATCCAGTTCCGGGATTAAAATTCTTTCTGAAGTGGGAGCACACAAGTTAACCTTCCAGGCGTTTGTGTACTATTTTTATCTCACGGGTAAAATTAAAGCTAAATATGTTCAAGAGTTTTTGGAAGAACAAGAATCTGCTGAAGAAATATTGGGAAAAGAAAGAGTTATAACTGAAGCGGAACAGAAAGCTAAACAATTAGTTTTGCATCTGGACTGGGAAAGAGAAAAGAGAAGGTTATTTACTTACGGCTTAGAAAACTTTAAAATAGAGAACAAAGCCAAGACTTCATTAGAACGAGCCAGTAATTTTTATAAAGAGATAAAGAAACTGTTAGGGTAAAAGAGATGGTTGAAATCAAATCCACCCGTGAGGGTTACGGATGGATGTTGGACACGATTAGAACTCCTAAGGTTTAAAATGAAAAAAAAGTTTAAGAAAGAGGAGATATATCTTATGATTTTCTTTATAGCATCAATTACACTTATCAGTTTAGTTACCGTCGAGATATACTCCCCAAAAGATGTATCAATCATTAACTCTGTAGGAGAAGCTTTTAATTTTAAAGAGACGAAGGAATGGAAAAAAGATTATGACTTCCAAAAAATTGATAAAGAAGAGGTTTCATGGAAAAAGGCAGGAGATTGTTTTCCCGGGTACTTCAAAGCCATCGGGGCAGAAGAGCCGCAGTGGTTCACTAATGAAACTGAACTTTTTTCATATTTCGGGTTTACCCTATCCAAAAAATATAACTCAGAACCAACAATTTTAAAGGAGGGATCATTTATAGTAGTTGTTCCTAAAGGGTATGAATATGCTGGGAAAGAGATACTTAAACGGTTACCGGATTGTGAAAAAAAACTAACAAGTTTCATTGGTTTTTGTAAACATTGGAACCAATCAATCTATTATTTTTTCAAAGCCGAACCGGAAGATTCTTTTGGAGGAAAAACGGTTGGGGGCATAGTTTACATGAGTCTTATTGATAATGGTTCCGAGGGGATTACTTGGAAAAAATATAATAGTACTAGTTATTGGAAAACTAATCCCGATCTATGCGTTGATAATCCATTAATTGTCCATGAGTCTACACACTCGTTTATATCTCATGAAGGTATGCCTCCTTGGGCGGATGAAGGATTAGCATATTATGCCACTGCAGCAGTCCTCAATCTTACGACAGAATGTTACCAAGAAGAATTTTTATTTACTATATGTCTAAAAGATGGTTGTATGAATAAATCATTTGTGAATTTAAGTTCTATGGGAACAGATTCCCAGGGAGTGAACATCTTCAATTCTTCACTATCCTATGCAGAAACCAAAAAGACTGCAATGTGTATGTGGGAGAGGCTGTTCAAAAAATACGGACAAAAAAAAATGCAGGGGGTACTTTACTCTATTCAAACAAAGCCCCCGATATTTCTAAAAAACCCCAGCGTTTTTATTTCTGTTTATTTTGTTCCCACTCTGGGTAAAAGTGTTTGGAGAGAGGTATGGCCTTTTGGATTAACCAAAGAGGCGGCGGAAAGTTAAAATGAGAAAGGTTTATGGGGACATTACCCTCGGGGTAGGGATTGCCGGGGGATTTATAGATTAATAATTAAACTTAAAAATAAAATTCATCAAAGAAAAAAATAATTACAAAGAATAAACATGAACAAGCAAGAGCTTATCCAAAAATTACAGGACATTGAATCGCAGGACTTTGAAGTAAAAGAGGCAAGGACAGAAATCCCGAAGAATGTTTGGGAGACAGTAAGTGCTTTTAGCAGCACCTCTGGATGGTTGTCGTATTACGCAAAGAAGCCGGTAGTTGAGGGAGACTTTGATTATTATAAGATAACTTTCTATTTAGAGAGAAAAAAATGTTGGAGAGCAGAGAAAATGTCCCAGAAAAGTACCAGAAAAATACCAGAAAAGTACCAGAAAATAATTGAGATTATCAGCAAAAATCCATTTATCTCTAGAAAAGAGCTTGCATTAAAGTTAGGAGAAACAGAGGAAACAATCCAATCACGATTGCGGAAATTGGTTAAAGAACAAACGCTTTTGCGCATAGGTCCAGACAAAGGGGGACATTGGGAGGTAAAATGATTAAACAGAACGAACTAAAATCAACCCGCAATAAACTAACTCCCGGCCAAACCATGAAAGAAACCGAAACCCGTGAATTCAAGAAGTCTACCTCGGAACTGAAAGAGGCCATTATCTCCATAGTTGCAATTCTGAATAAGCATCAAAAAGGAGAACTTTATTTTGGGGTTAATCCGAATGGAACAATAATTGGTCAATTTGTTACAGAGAAGACTATACGAGACATCTCCAAATCCATCTCGGACCATATCGAACCAAAGATCTTCCCTAAAATTAATGAAGTTACTTTGGAAGGCAAAAGTTGTATCCTGGTTGGATTTGCTGGAAATAATGTTCCGTATTATGCGCAGGGAAGAGCTTACATGAGGGTGGGGGATGAAGACCGGCAATTGAGCGCCAAAGAATTGGAACGATTGATTTTGCAGAAGAATCAGGACAAACTAAAATGGGACAAAGAAATTTGTATAAAAGCAAAGTTAACTGATCTGAACCTTAAAAGATTACGGTGGTTTTTGAAAGAATCTGGCCGCGAATATCGCTCTCTTGAAAATTCTTTGGATAAATTAGGATTGCTTCATGATGGAAAATTGCTCAATGCCGCGGTAATCCTTTTTGGCAAAAAACCGCAGCGATTCTTTCCTAACGCCAAATTACGCTGTGCTGTTTTTGGAGAAACGACCGCAGTTACTATCGATATGCAAGAATACACTGGTAATTTATTTACTTTAATTGAAAAAGCTGAGAAATACATCCTTGAAAATATCCATATCGGCATGAGGTTGGAAGGATTATACCGGGTGGACGTGCCTGAGATTGATAAAGAAGCATTTCGGGAAGCAATTATTAATGCTTTCTGCCACCGGGATTACTATGAATATGATTCTGTGAATATTGCTATTTTTAAAGACCGATTAGAAATAAGAAGCCCGGGTAGTTTGTATGGCGGGTTAACTATTGAGCAAATTAAAACAGAGACGATTTCCCGGCGAAGGAACGAAGTTATTGCCGATATTTTCCATCAAGTGCATTTTGTAGAAAAGTGGGGAAGAGGTATTGGTCTTATTTTGTCTAAAGAACCTACTGCTGACTTTAAAGAAGTAGCAGGAATATTTATCACCGTTTTTAAGAGAAAAGCTACTCCTCAAGATACTGTGGAGAAAACTGTGGAGAAAACTGTGGAGAAGATCTTGGAATTAATTAAATCTAATCCTAAAATTACTTCTAAAGAAATGATATCACAAACTGGACTAACGAGGCGGGGGATAGAATGGAACCTCCAGCAACTTAAATTTAAAGGAATTATTAAAAGAATCGGCCCTGACAAAGGGGGACATTGGGAGGTAAAATGATTAAACAGAACGAATTTAAATCCACCCGCGAGGGTTACGGACAAGCACTATTGGAATTAGGCAGAGAAAATCCTAAAGTAGTGGCTTTATCGGCAGACTTAGTCGAAAGCACCTGCGCCCATCACTTTGCTGAAAAGTATCCGCAGCGATTCTTCCAATCCGGCGTAGCTGAGCAGAATATGATAACTATGGCCACCGGATTAGCTTTAGAAGGATTTATTCCCTTCGCCTCTTCGTTTGGTGTATTTCTGCCCATGCGCTGTTTGGACCAAATAAGAATTTCAGTGTGCTACAATCAAGCTAATGTCAAGTTAGTAGCTACCCATTGCGGCTTGGCTACTGGAGAGGATGGAGCTACGCATCAGGCTTTGGAAGATGTGGCGGCATTAAGAGCAATTCCGGGAATAGTTATTATTGAGCCTTGTGATTATAACCAAGCTATTTTAGCTACTAAAGCGGCGGCGAAACATGTTGGCCCGGTTTATCTGCGGTTTCATCGCGGCAAGTTTAATGCCGTTACTTCAATCCAAGACACGTTTGAGATTGGAAAAGCACAATTGTTACAGAAAGGAGAAAAGTTAACTATTATCGGTTCCGGACCAATTCTTACGGAAGTGCTGAAAGCGAAGGCACTGCTCAACTTCAAGCCGGAAATAATAAATTGCCATACCATTAAGCCTTTGGACGAGAAAACAATCGTTGCTTCAGCCAAGAAAACTGGCAAAGTATTAGTGGTGCAAGACCATCAGATTTATGGGGGTTTGGGTTCGGCGATAGCTGAATTATTGGGACAGAAATTTCCGGTGAAAGTGGAAATGATTGGGATGCCCGACAAGTTCGGCGAATCCGGGAAGCCTAATCAATTGTGGGAGAAGTATGGAATGAATGCGAAAGGGATTGTGAAAAGGATTAATGGTATGTTCTAAAAGGGATAATAATTTAATTTATGTTCCTGAGGAATTAGTAAAGTTTCATAATCTCTGATGATCTCTGAAAATTTATTTCTGAGTTCTAATAGAATCTCATGCAGTTGTTCCTCTTCTTTGACTTCAAATTCTAACTCTACATCCCAAGAGCCAACCAGTTTTAAGTATTGCGCCCCACGAGGGTGAGAAGCAACATAAGTGATAAGTTGGGTTTCTTTTTCTGGGGTTACTGAATGAAGACGTAGGATTATCTTGTAAAGTTTATGGTTTATTTTATCCAGATTGATTAAAATTCGATATTGAGAGATAATATTGTCTTTCGTCAATTTCTTCATCCTATAACTTATCACATCTCTTGTTAATCCTAATTTATCCATCATCTCTAAAATTGTTATGCGGGCATTTATGGAGAGAATCCTCAAAATTTTTTCGTCAATATTATCCAATGCATAATGCTCTATTTCTCCCCCATAAGTAAACTTTTTCTTCTCTTTATTCTCAGTTAAATATGCTTTAGTGAAAACCGGGCTTATTTGTGTAATCAGAACATCTTTTCCCATGATGAAAATCCCGTATTTATTAATGAAATTGCTTAATATTTCGCCCAAATCATTAATGTCTTTAGCTAAAACTGAAATGACTAAATCCCATCTTCCTCGGCATGAAGCAACCCAAACCGAATTTTTGCTATTCATCCAGCAATCAATAATTTCTTTTTCTTTCTCTAAATTAACATTTTGAAATTTTAGGTAAAGTTTGTATTGGGTATAACCTAATTTTGAAAAATTGATTACTGTGTAAAATTGTTTAATGATTTTGTTTTTTAAGAGATTTTTAAGGCGATAATCTACAACTTGCTTGGACAATTTTACTTTTTTAGCAATTTCATTAAGAGTTGCTCTGCTGTTAAGATCAAGCTCGTACAATATTTTCTTGTCTTTGAGGTCGAGTTTCATGGTTTAAGAAGCCGGTGAATTAATTCTTTGCTTTCGGCTAAAACAGTATAAAATTCTGGAAGTTCACCAATTTGATGTGCTAATGCTTTTTCCCAATATGCCCGCGCCGGTTCAGTTATATCATTGGTGAATAGTTTTTCCTCTGCAAATTCTATCTCTTTAAACTTACATTTTTTAATAAGGGCATCTTGAAGTAATTTTGTATCGATTCTATCCAAATGTTTTTTTAGTATTTTCCATACGTCATAAAAGTCGCGTGTTTTCCCTCTCTGTAAAATGCTTCTTATTTTTTCTGCAAGTATTTCTTCAAGAGGATAAACCAAAAAAGGGTGTTTTTCCTGGTCGGAATACTCAGAGATGATTGGTTTTTTGTTCGGCTTCAGAACAACAAGTTCATTGAAGCTGAGGTCTAATTTAATGGTGTTCTTGTTGCCCAATGGTCCAAGAAACTGGATTTTAATCTGGGCATATTCTGGATTGGTGTAAATGGATTTAATGTTTATAATTATTCCTGATTCCTCGCTCAGATATAAGCTTACTTTGTTAATCATCTCATCTATTTTTTCTTTAGCCAATGGCGTGGTAAGAGTAAAATCCAAATCTTCAGAATATCTCCACTCCGAAAAATACATCTTTCTGAGTGCAGTTCCTCCTTTGAAGATAAAATTTTCATTGTAGGTAATTTGAGACAATCCGTACAGAATCCAAGTTAAAGCATAATCTTTTTCCACAACGGTCAGAGCCACTTTGTTTTTAGCTGCAATTCTTTTTAATTCTGAAATCGATATCATTTAATGTTCCCTCCAGGACAATAATTCTTTTGGGGATACGTTCTCAATTATCCTCCACTTGCGATGGTAAGAGCCAGTTTTTTTTAGCAATGGGTCTAACAAGACATAATGTTTACTTGGGGTTAGTTTGGTCTCCATTCCTAAATGCTCAAGAATATATCCCAATCGGTGAATAACCGCAGAATTATCCATCCGTTTGGCGTACTCTGTTAATTTCTCGAAATCAAGCTCGTCTTTAGCACCATCAATGGCTTTTACAATCTCTGCAATACCTCCGCAATTTCTGGGCAGGTCCAAACCGTCAATAATTGCTTTTTCTTTTTCTGCGATATTAATTGGACGATTATTTATTAAAATTCTCTTGAAGCCAAAAAATTTATTCTTTTTAATTGTGATAAACTTTATTTTTGATCCCAAAATATTCACTTCTCTTTTTCTTTTGGTGGCGGCAACAAAAACAGTTCTAGAAACTTGTTCAGTGAAGCCATAATGATTCAGAGCTGACCAGTAAGAAATATAGTAAGGCGCGATTAAATTAGAAGCAATAACAAACTCATGTTCAGTAAATTTTGGTTTAACGCCGGCCTCTAAAGGCAGAATTAAATATTTCCCTTTGCTCAAGCGGAACAACCATCTGTTTTTTGTCAAATCATGAAGAAGCTTGGTAACTGATGATTTCTTCTCTTTGAGGATCTTTGCAGCATCATCTACGCTAAAGGTATTTTTGTTCTTTTCGGCTAAGGTGGAGAGTAGTCGAGATGATTTTTTCCCGATTCCTAAACGTTTTTGTGTTTTTTTTGTTACCATCATTACCTACAAAGTAATGTTTGTTACAGTTTATATATAAATGTTCCGGTTATTTTATGTTAGAATATTGGATACGTCTAATCTTTATAAATTTTACTAATCTGTCAAAATTATTAGAAGGAAGTTTGATATATAAGTTATGGTCATCTATTGGTTAGTGATGAAAATGGAAAAAGACCTTGAGAGATTGGCAGAGTTAGGAGAAAAAGACTTAAATGAAAAAATGGATAGATATATTCAAGGCGTTTATATTAGAAGTTTATCTGAAGCTGCGGGGGAGCAGCAAAATCTCTTCGAGTTGGCTTATGGGATCAATCTCGGAATATATCTTGAAAGGAGAGATGAATTTGTGAGGTGCGGTTTAGACCCCTCACGATATGATAATCAAATAAGAGTTACTCTAAGAGAACTAAATATTGAAGTAGAACCATTTGATAGGTGTTTGGTTTTTAAAAAAGAAAAAGAGAAAAAAGTAAGATAAAATGAATAATTTACCAAAAATAATTGAGAAATCAGTACTCGAATTAGGTTTAGCTTTTGCCTGCGTTACTATAGGTGTTGAAATACATAGTTGTCAAAGGATAAACGAATGCCAGGAGTCTTTAGCTGTTATTGAACCCTCTCTTAATAACTCTGCCTCCGCTGTTTTTTGTGAAAGTCCACTTTTAAAAGATAATTACCTGAATTTTGCCTGGTTTTTATACACTAGGTTTTAAAATATTCTTGTCAACAGCTTTCATTATCTTTTCTTGTTCTTTTGTTAGTGTGACTATTTTTTCAAATTCATTTTTAGTTTTTTTATTTTTTAAGCATA
>JACRPH010000036.1 GCA_016214025.1 Candidatus Woesearchaeota archaeon | reverse complement strand
TGGAACATTACCGATTGGGTGAATGATGGAACTGAAACCAGAGGTACAATTTTCCTTAAGTTAATGTTGTGCCTGATGTTAGTATGGGTATTATCTTCCATGGGGCATTATGTGGGGGGGATGGGATTTTAAATGACATTTGACTTTGTGCTGGGAACCGTAGGAGAGTTTATTGAATATGCACAAATAATCGTAGCTATTTTCTTTGTTTATTATATCTGGAAATTCTTCACTTTTGAAGGACCGGATGCAGGAGAAAGAAGAACAGCGGAAGAGGCAAGGATTCAGGGAGCGAGAGATTGGATTGGAGAAAGACACCGGGCCCATGGTGAGAGAAGAGCAGCAGAGGAGACTACAAGACAAGCTACTCAAGCCCAGCACAGAAGAGAACGGCTGCTAGGAAGAGCCAGAAGGATGCTTATGGATATGGAAACCCATGCTGACCATGCCGGAGACGAGTTAAGAACCAGAGATGATGCTCACCTTAACCGTGCACGAAATCATTGCCAGCGAATCCAACGAGAATTACGTTCAGTGCGTAATCTTTTCCGGGGGGCTTCTACCACTGCACACCGTGATGATAGAGGTTATGTGAGAAAATTGATTGCTTATGTAGATCTGATGGAAAACTTATTCCAAAATGCAATTGAAGCTCGTTTGCCGGCTAATGCACTAGCAACAGACTGGGACGCCCAAATTGCAATAATTCAATCTGCTTTGCATGAATTAATTAACCGCTGCGGAATTTTAGCTGGTTCCATAGACCAGTTTGTTGAGCATGAAACTAGAACCGCACCAGGTTTACCTGCTCCAACACCGCCTTTCTCATAAAATACAGTAACATTTATTAAATTATTACCAATATCTCCAAACTATGATAATAGAGGTAATTATTGCATTAGCCTTTGGGACAGGAATAATTTCTTTCATAGCGTATAAGCATTACCACCAGTTTCAATCTGTCCCTCAACAAAAGACAAATAAAAACGGTTTAAAAGACGTTGGTTACTATCCTACTCACACCGTATCAAAATCCCCAGAAGCATACGAGCTTAATCCTTATTCTACTCCCTCTAATAAAAAAATAGAGTTCGACATTGACCCTAAAATTAACAATTATTTGATTGCGATAGAAAAGTATGTCTTCACTATTAGATCTTTGCAATTTAATACCAATCAAGATTTTTACTGGAGTTCTGCCGAAGGGGGAAATGCATTCAAGCTTAAACTAGTGGTAAACATTAAATTTGATTTAAAGATTATTGATGAAACAATAGGCTGTTTACATGACACAGCTAACCCTATTAAGAGTTATCTTAAATCAGTTCTATCTTTCCTAAAAAATCAACTTAAAGCATATATTGAACTCTTAGCCGAAATTGAAGAAATGATTAACCACCCGGACAAACATAAAGATCAATTGTTGAATGTTGATTATGCCACTTCATTAAATGGTTTTTCGGAAAAAGCTCAAACTTTGCTGGTTCTCGCAAAGAAAACTTTAGCTAAAAAAGTAGTACCAACAGAAGAAACTGAAGATATTCGAGTTTTAATCTTAACCATCGGTGCATTTGTTCCAAGCGGAGTAGTAGGGGTGACAAAACAATTGATAAATGGATTACCCAACAAAGGCGTTAAAATTAAAGTAATCTCACATTGGACCGGCCTTTATCCTTATGAAATCTGGGAGCCGCCTCAAAATTATGCAGAAGGATCACATAAAAATGATCTTTCATTGTTTAGAACGCTGACTTTTGATAAAGTTTTAGGTATAGTACAACAATTCAGGCCGACTATAATTCACGTCCACTCTTGGAGTTGGGCAGATCATGTCAACGGAGGAATATCTAAGATTATGGAAATTACTGGAAACCCTTCTTTAATTTTTACCATTCATAGTCCAAGAAAAATTAGATATAATCCTCTGATGTTATTCCTTAAACAAACAGTGATAAAAAGACGCGCAGATGAATTTTATGAAGAAGTTCAAACATATGTTAAAGCACTTACTGAAGCGGGAAAACCCGTTAATCCGGCGTATTATAATTACACTTATGATAATGCTTTATGGACTGCTAAAGCTGAAGGTCCGGCAACTGAAGAACTGTTCAAAAAAGCAGATAAAGTGGTGGTTATAGCACAATCTCATGAGTCAGATCTTAAAAGGGAATATCGCGAATTTAAAGACAAATTTATTACTATTCATAACATATCAACAATTGATAAATCTATCCTAGACCGACAAGTCTCAAGTGCTGATATTTTAAAGGCTAAACAAAAATTAGCACCGCATAATGAAAAATTGATTGTTTTTATAGGAAGAGCAGAGAAAGTAAAAGCAATAAAATCGGTTGGTCTAGCATTTAAAATCTTGATGGAACGAAATCCAACAGACAATTATAAAGTGGTGGGGTTCGGCGGAATTGAAAGTGGAAAAATTGATAAAGAGAATTTTATGAAATGGGCCAAGATTAAACCGGAACTAGGGCCCAAAATTGAATATTTGGGATGGACTGCACTTAAACCCTATTATAAAATGATGGAAACAACCGGCAAAGTTAATGCTGTTGTAATTATGCCTTTGGGTTCAAAAGGGTTATTAGTAGTAATGGAAGCTGCAGCAATGAGAATACCCGTAATCAGTTACGGTGTTGATGAAAGGATAGTATTTTCCGTTCTTCCAAATCCTAAAAAAATAGCCGAGGCGATTGAATTCATCTTTAACCCATTAAATTTTAAAGTTGTAGAAAATAAAGTAAATGTTTCAGCAAGTATAATTAAGAGCGAGTACAATGTTGATAAATATATTAACCAACACCTATCTTTGTATCAAAGCTTAAATATTGCTAAGAAATTCCAACTTGCAGCTTAATCCACCTTAACCTTCTTTCCTAATGCCTGCCCCGGCAGACCTTTCTCAGAAAATAATACCCGTACACTGCCTTTTCTTCCATGCAAGGCTGTGACTTTCCCTGCAATAACTGTCCCACCCGGAGAAGTCCAGCTTACGGTTTTGCCGATAGCTTTAGACGCGTCTTCAGCAGTATCGCCTACTTTTACAATAGCTTGTCTAGTATTCTGGTGATGCCTTCCCTGGCGGAAATGTGATACGATAGCTTCCATAGTTTAATCTGAAACAGGAGGTTATTTATAAAGATTTTTGTAAAGCAGAGCAAAAACCCCAAAAAGCTTTATATATATGTGTACACATACACAGACAAATGGGCACCAAAACTATTTCCATCATGGACGATGCTTATAATCTTTTACGAGCTTTAAAAAGTAAAGATGAAAGCTTTTCAGATGAAATAAGAAGGATTGCCAGCAGCCGCGAAGGCATAATGGATTTGGCCGGGGCTTGGAACGACTTAAGCAAAGAAGAAGCTGAAAACATAAAGAAAAGTATACGGAAGATGAGGGAAACTGGAAGGCTGGCTTCCCTATTTAAGGAGAAAAAGTAAATGCTTGCTGACACCACTTTCTTAATTGATTTTTTGAGAGGAGAGGAAAGAGCTCGGAATCGGATGAAGAAATTAGACTTCCATTGCATTTTCACGACTGAAATTAATGTTTTTGAGTTAGCCACCGGGGCCCACCTAACCAAAGAAAACGCCTCTTTGCACCTCCAGAAATTGTCCGTATTGTTTACAAAAATGACGGTTCTCTCTCTAGACCGCAAATCTTCTCTAAAAGCAGGAGCGATTGCCGGAAAGTTATTAAAAGAGGGAAAAACCATCCCGGAAACTGATTGTCTCATCGCCGGGATTGCACTAGCTAATGGCATTAAAGAGATAATAACTGCAGATTCTGCTCATTTTTCCAGGATTCCGGAAGTGAAAGTGATTTCTTATTGAATGATTTAGTCACTCGCAAAAATACCAACGGAACCTTTAAAAATAAAGCCCGAATTTAAGATATTGGACGGCCATAGGGGCGAGGTTCACCTGATCCCGTTTCGATCTCAGAAGTTAAGCTCGTCTCCGTATCGGCGTGTACTGCATTCCGCGGGAAACCCGGTAAGCTGTCCAACCTATTTTTTCTAAGGTTCTTACACTTTTAAACAAGGGGACTGAGGAAACCACAGTTTCCGAATGCCGCTAAATTTCGATCAAACATTTTGCGAGCGAAGCGAGTCAAAAGGTTTGCGGCGACACCCGGTAAGCTGTCCAACCTATTTTTCTGACACACCTATACGTACTATACCTTCCAAATCAAGATGTTTGCGTATTCTCCTCTTCTCCGGCCAATACGCACCGAATCTCCTCATAGGAAATATCTCCTGGAAGAGCTTCTTTTAGCTCCTTCAGCCGGGAAGTATTAAGAGCATTCCTCTTTTCCAAAACCAGCTTTATTTTATCTTCACTAACCACATCACCGGGAAGCAGCAGTTCCAGCTTAACTAAACTAACCAAATGCGTCCAGATAGTGCTCTCCGCTAGATTTCTTTCCGCAGCTGTTTTAGGAATATCTTTTATCTCTGAAAATATCCTAAACGTTTCCCTAATCGACTCATTTAATTTGACCGGCTTAGCCTCTCTCCTCACTTCCAGATTAATATCCGCTTTGCTTTCCAAAGCAGTACTCCCTTCTGGAGAGAGCTCCAGCATCGGCAGGGGATAGGGATTGCCTGTAACCATCACTGTTTTAATCATTCCTTTTCCCAGCAACTGCTTCACAAAATTCTCGATAATATTGGTGGGATAATAAAACAGTGCCCCGAAGAACTTTGATTCGTACAGCCGGCGGTTTTGCAACAGCTTGCTTTTAGAGCCTTTCAACACCAATGCCAGGCTTCCTACGCCCAATTGGCGATGATGCTCTTTTACTGCGTTAAGTATTATGGTAGAAAGATGTTCTGGTGTGGGATTGATGTGGGATGGCATTTTAATGAAATTACTTTGACAAAAACACCTGAATGGGCTTTGGTTTTAAATAATTTCCCTATAAATTTAAAAATACCTTCACTTACAACCATGCCATGGCCATCCGAAAACTTATCTGCGTTACACTTGGACATGTTGACCATGGAAAAACTTCTGTGCTAGATCAGATAAGGCACAGCGCTGTTACTGCAGGAGAAGCAGGCGGAATCACCCAAGCTATCGGTGTATCTATCATTCCTTTGGATACAATAAAAAAAATCTGCGGTAAGCTTCTGGACGTGTTTAAAAATAATCTTTCTATCCCTGGCTTGCTGTTAGTAGACACTCCCGGGCATGCCGCTTTCACCTCATTAAGAAAACGCGGCGGCAGCTTAGCCGATATCGCCATTTTAGTGGTAGACCTCAACGAAGGCTTCAAACCGCAGACCGTAGAATCTATCGAGATACTCAAAGCCAATAAAGTTCCGTTTGTAGTAGCTGCAAATAAAATTGATTTGATAGACGGATGGAACTACGAACGGAATAAAATGCTCCTGGAAAACATTTACAACTTGCCCGCAAAAGCGATGGGAGAAGTAGAAGCCAAGCTTTATGGATTAGTAGCACAGTTTTCAGAAATGGGGTTTGAATCAGAACGCTTTGACCGGGTGCAGGATTATACCAAACAAGTAGCTCTAATTCCAATTTCAGCTAAGACCGGACAGGGAATTCCAGAATTATTGATGGTGCTTACCGGGTTAGCCCAGCGCTTCCTGGAGAAGAAGCTGGAGATTGATGAAATCGGAAACTGCAAAGGCACCATTCTGGAAGTTAAAGAAGAGAAAGGGTTAGGCATCACTTTAAATGCCATCATCTACAACGGCTCGCTCAAGGTAAATGATACGTTGATAATTGGGGGAGTAGATGCCCCTATTGTAACTAAAGTAAGAGCGTTATTAGAGCCGGATGAATTAGCCGAGATTCGGGAGAAGAAAAGCCATTTCCAAAATGTAAAAGAGGTCTCCGCTGCCACCGGAGTAAAAATCTCCGCTCCAGGAATGGAAACGGCTATCGCCGGAATGCCTCTGCGCAGCTGCTCGGGAAATACTGCGGAGGTTGAACAACTAAAAACCGAGGTCCAATCCGAAGTTAAAGAGGTTATAGTAGAATGTGAAGAATGTATCGGAGTTATAATTAAAGCGGATACTATCGGCGGATTAGAAGCACTACGAAACTTATTACAAGCTAAGAATATTCCGGTGGCTTCGGCTATACTAGGAGATGTAAGCAAGAAAGATCTGTCACAACTAGAATCTTTGCGGGAGAAAGATCCATTTGTAGCAGTCATACTGGGATTCAATGTCAAAGTTCCTTTAGAAGTGGAAGATTATGTTAAAGCTAAAGGATTGAAAATCTTTACTAATAACGTAATTTACAAGCTCATTGAAGATTACGAGAAGTATATCACTAGATTAAAAGAGGAAATTGAATTAAAAGAATTATCTAAATTAGTGCGCCCATGTAAATTCTCATTGATGAAAGGATATGTGTTCCGGCAGAACAATCCGGCCATCGTAGGAGTAGAGATAGAAGTTGGACAAATAAAAAGCGGAGATCCGGTGATGAATGCTGAGGGAAAAGCGTTAACTACAGTAAAGAGTATGCAGGACAAGCAGGAAAATGTTTCTGTAGCCACGCAGGGAAGGCAGTTAGCCATGGCTTTAGATGGATTAACTGTAGGCCGGCAGATAGACGAAGGGGATTATTTGTACACTGATATTTCCGAAGATGATTTCAAGAAGCTGAAAGAATTAAAGAAGCATCTGTCTAAGAGCGAAGTGGCAGTATTAAAAGAGATTGTGGAGATAAAACGCAAAGATAATCCGGTGTGGGGGGTGAGTTAGTCTTTTTTCTGATATTTTTTAGGGGTTAATCCAGCATCTTCCATTAGGACGTCGTCAACGGTTCTTCCTCGATGTTCTCCATCAGTATATATTTCCCTGGTTCCACTACGGTACTGGTCGCGATTCAAAATTACTCTCAATACGCGCTGATATCCTTCCGGAGAAAAGAATTCTGCATCACTGATATCACCGTAAACCTCGGCGGATATCCCATAGTCTTCGGGGTCTAATCCCGCCCAGCTTCTTCGGCTGGTATAGTTTCGTTTTCTTCCCATAATTCTGAAAGCAAAAGATATATACTTTATATTCTTTTCTATGGGGGAGTAGAGATAATCACATTTATATAATCCCCCCGATTTTACAACTTATGCAAACCTTAACCATCCTCAACTCTAAAGAAATAAAAAGAATCAGAGAGCTCATTACCGCTCAGTTCGGGCATTTCTTTACCACAGATTATGCTTACTTAAAGACGGAAAAAGATAAGCTCTACCTGATAAATAAAGATGTAGCCAGAATTGACTGGAATAAATTAATTGTAGACAAAGCTGGAATGTACTTTGGCGAAGATAAAGGGAATGAAATTAGGCTAAGCAAAGAAGGAACTCAATTATTGGCTTTAGATGCCCGCAAGAATAAAGCCGAATTGAAGAACGTAGTGGAATTAGATGGAGAAGAAACTAAACGCTACTTTCTGGGAGAAGATATTGTCAAAGAGCTCGGTGCAGAAAATCGGTTAGTTCTGTTAAAATACAGCCACGATATATTCGGCTGTGCTAAATATAAAGAAGGAAAGATTCTGAACTTTATGCCTAAGATACATCGGGGAGAAGTGGTGTTGTGAACGAAATCACTTCCCTTCCAAAAACTCAAGCATTTCGGCCGTATTAATTATGCGCACTGCAGGCTGCTTCTTCAACTTCTGGTCATTAGACCAAATGATGCTATTCGGATAAGCTAAAGCACAAGCAACAAACAAAACATCGTCCAAATCAATATCTTTCACAATCTCTACCGCTTTTTCTTTGAATGGGACCAACGCCTCATGAGGCACGATAACGATTTTTAAGAGCAATAAGCGGATTAAACGAGTGAACTCATATTCAGACATCCCCGATTTTTCCAATAACTCTTTCTTATGGTTCTGTATCTCGATAAAAATATATGAAGGAAATAGAAACAACCCCTCATATTCCAAGATGATTTTTCTAGTTATGGAATTTTTAATCAAAGCCGAGAAAAAAACATTAGAATCCAGAATTATGTTCATGAAAGAAACCTCTTTGTGGCCAGAGACTTAATTTTTTTGCCAAACTCTTGCACATCTTTCTCAGTGAGTTTGCTTTTCTGTGCCAAGCTTTCTGCCAAACGAAGAGTTTCTAGTCTATCAATTATGGCTCTCCGAGCTACTTCACTCCATTTCACTTCAGGAAAATGGCGCATTTCTTGATGCACTTTTTCCGGAACAGCTAAAGTTAGATTTCCCATTGTTTATCACCAACACAGGTATATGTGGGCACACGTATTTAAATGTTTGGGTAGACCAATGCTTTTTTGTTTCATTTCCAACCGCAAGCTTTATAAATATGTCATCATTCTGGCCCACTCCAGAGATATTCAACAAGCTGGATGAATTGCAAACCAAAGCTGATGCTAATGCCGTTAAGCTGGATGAGTTAAGGAATCAAGTCACTGAAGCAGTTAAAGTGGGAATCACTCCTGCTGAAATGATTGGATTAGAAAACAAGTTAGATGCTATGGACAGCGATTTAGCTTACCAGCTTAAAGTAGGGTTGTATTTTCAGAAGTTATCACAGACTGCTTCATTTTATGTAAATCTGCCTAAGGCAGACAAAGCCGAGCTGGCGGCCGGATTCACTAAATTAGTTTCTGGCCTTAATGAGCAAATTAAAGCTCTGGCTGAAACCCAAAACATGTATGCTAAAGCGTTTGAGCCAGTGGCTGATCCCACTACTACGGATAAAGATAATGATTTAGTAAACGATGCCGTAGACAATTGCCCCGTAACCAAAAACCCTGACCAGAAAGATACGGATAAAGATGGCTATGGCGATGCCTGTGACCATGACCCGGAAACGCCTAACGATGGTGGAAACGGCTCTGGAGAAGATGGAACTCCCGGCGATAATGGAAATCAAACTCCTGCCGACACCGATAAAGACGGCGTAGTGGACAGCTCTGACAACTGCCCTAATACTGCCAATGCTGACCAGAAAGATACTGATGGCGATAAGACTGGCGATGCCTGCGATACTACTCCAGTAAGCAATGATCCATGGGTTATCAAATACAATGACTTAAATACTAAGTTTAACGATTACGATAACGATTATGATGACTTTAAGGATAAGTACAAAGAAGCTAAAGACGATGACAAAGAGAAGAATATCAAGAAGTACAAAAATAAGCTAGAAGATTTAGATGATGACTTAAACAACTTAGAAGATGATGTAGATGACCTGATTGATGATGTAGAAGATGCCAATGATAACGATGAATATGATGCCTTGCTGGATGACTTAGATGAGTTAAAAGATGATGTCTCTGAATTAAGAGATGACATTGATGCATTGCTGAATGGGAAGAAAGCAACCCTCTCTGCTGACTCTCAGTCTAGTTTCAGTTTACCTAGTGCGGCACCGGCTCAACCTAACGTGGTAATTGAGCCATTGACGTTCACTGCGCCAGCGGTTACTGGAGCGGCTGCGGTTACTGCTGCACCAACTACTTCCTGGGATGAATTACGTTACTTGCTCTGGATGACCGCAGGGATTATAGTATTAATCGCAGTTATCTGGTTCTTTGTAGCACTGTTGATGAGGAAGTAAACGTTTTTATATTTTTAACTTTTACTTTACCTTCTTAAAATGAGCAAAGCCATACCTTTTCATCAAGCGAAACAGCTGATAGAGCAGGAGCTCGCCGCATACTTAAACAGCGGAGATAGAGAGAGGCAGCTGCCGCCGATTGAGATTGAACAAAAGGGGAGCGAAACCCATATCGGATTTAAGATAGAAACAAGAAATTCCCCTTATGTTGTGGTTAATGCTTTAGTGGAGAAAATTGGACCGGTGAATGTGCGTTCAACAATGGGCGACCTGATGTTAAGTTATGAAGATTCATATATTGTTATCAATACTCAATTCTTAAAGAGTGTCAGACTGGTAAAAA
>JACRPH010000035.1 GCA_016214025.1 Candidatus Woesearchaeota archaeon | reverse complement strand
TACTGCTTTCATTCCTTCGTAGCTGCTGGAATAGGAGTAAATCCTTTTTACACTGGTGTTGAAGTTCCCAGTTATATTAGGGCTGTCCAACGTGCACGGCAGGGCAAACGGCTGTAATCCAGCTCCGCTGAACGCTGCCGTCAGAACTGCTTTCCCCGCGCTTTTGTTGTAATAATTCAGCGTGAGCTTAGGGTAATTAGGCGGTTCATCTAACACATAAGCCGCATCGCCTACAGCTCACAGATAATTGGCTTTAGTTTTTAGCCCGCCTACGTTAGAAATTACTTGCAAGGGTATGGCTTTTGATTCATTAGGAGCAGTCCAGTTGAAGTCTACCACTTTAGTTGTGTTGGAGGAATAATTCTCGCTAAACTGTTTTGGTTCTCCGTTAATAGTTATGCTAAGCTCTGGAGTTAAGCTGCTAGTAACGTTTACCCGCACGCTGATATTTGCTTCTTTATTTAGGGATATTACTAACGGATAGATAGCGCCATTTTGATTGGTTAATACTATCTTTGATTTGGTGGCTTGAATATAATGCTCATTGGTGATGGTTAATTCACCTTCAGCCAGGGTTAAGGTTAAGTCAGTCACATTGTCATCAGTATTTAAGTAAATATTAGATTTTCCTCCTTCTTCTAATACGTCTAGTGCGATTAAGTTCTTGGAAGCATCTCTTAATTCAACTTGATATACTCCTTTTTCCAGCCAAGTAAACATGAACGTGTAGTTAAATAAGGTGAAATTATTAGTTTTTAAATTAGTGCTGAAGTTGATAAGTGGAATTAATTTATCTTCCGTAGGCAGGAAGGGGTAAACTATTTGGGAATCTTTAGTTAAGTCATATTCTTCTATCTTAGGGACTTCACTAACTTCATACGGCTGATAAATACTACCGGTATTTTAGATTTTTTGTCTCCGGGAACAGTTTCTTTAGTGGTGATATCTACTTTAATTGATTCTCCATCTAGGGTGAGGTATTTATAGTCTCCGAGAGCATAGTATTTGTCAATCAATTTCTGCTGAAGATTGAAACTGTATAAACTTGCTTTTATTAAATTTAGCTCATTGAAGTAAACATACATACTATACTTCTTCCCATCAATTTTGGTTACGAAAGGAACATTAATATAATTGGTTTTATTCAACTCCATCACTCCAGTATAAGGCACAATATAATAATCTCTTAAGGTTAAGGTTAAGTCTCTCTCTTCTCCTTTCATAGTCTGGTCAGCAAAGAGCAACCTGTCTTTCAGCACAAAGGTGCCGTTGAAGAGGATGGCAGTTTTTCCTATTTCCTGCAGATTTTCAGCATAGCTCCATTCGGCATTGGCGTCTCCAACCTCTTTAAAGAAAAGACTCTTTAGTTGATTATCTGGAGTGCTGGGAAGGTATAAAGTCCCACCGATGTCAAAGACAGGGGTGTCTCCATCAATGAGCTTCTGGCTGAACTGTTCCCAGTTAACCGTCCAGGGCGTAATATTTAAAGGCAGAACCTGGTGGATAACCACTTCTTTTTCAGCTCCGGTCTGATCACCCACTTCCAGCAGGTAAGGTTTGCCTTCAATAATAAACGTTTTATAATCTGTTACCGGCGTAGCATTGTTACTTGAGTTGAAGCATATTCCGGCTGAGCTGGGGATATCAGCATACAGCTTGAGAGAGCACATGCTGACGGTGGTTTGATTTATAACTACTTTATTAGCGGTGGTTAGGATGTGAGTGTACTTCTCTTCAGAGAATTCTTCTAGAGAAAGTGCTTCAGTAGTCTTAGTGGAAAAGATAATCTTATTGTTAGCGTAATCTATTTTCACAAAAATATTGCCTTCAGGCACTTTGAAAAGGAGACCTTCATCGGTGGATTCGGGATTTTCATACAGGGCAGAGTTATTGAGGGCCTTTAATTGAAGCTTATTCTCTTCAAAGAAGGTGGTGTTTTCCTGTGAAGCACCTTTGTACCCTAACAAGTAATATGAGTCTTTGAACTTTAAAGCCAGTTCATTCCCCGCAGTAAGGGTTTCCACGAATTGATTATTAAAATCGTGATAGAAAGGATCTTTAGTGATGTCATAAAGGTAATATATTTTCGCCGATTTTACTGGTACTGCCCCTACAAAGTAAGCTTGGTCATAATAAAATAACAAATTGGGAACTTCTTTGGCCACAAAAGGCTTCTGGTAAGGTAGCTGATATTTTTGACTAGTACCCGTAAATTGAATTTTAAACAGAGCTTGAACTTTCTTTTGGTCCACTGTTTCAGAGACCTGCACCAACCCTAATTTAGGTTGTACTACGTTTACAGGCCCTTCTGAAGAGAAAGTGGTATAAAGTGTTTCTTTTAAATTGATGGGGATATCAGCTATTTGCTGTTTGGTCTGGGCCCAGATTTGGAATGGAGGCGTCGGTATTACCACCTCTTCAATTTCGCCTTTAAGAGCATCTGCCGCAGTTTCAATGAATTCATCTTTTGGCTGCATGTAATATATATCTACATATTTAATCGGTTGTTTGTCCACATAATTAAATTTATTGTAATATAATAACACTTTATCTTCCCCTTTTGTCATAATAAGAGGTTTCTGGTAAGATAAGGTAAAGTCAGAAGGTAGTTTATTCTCCCCAAGAAGATCAGAAGATAAGTCCATATTTTCAAGGTTAAGTTTAACTTTGAAAGTGCTTTTGTCTTCCTTGGGGTCCAATTCAGAAGCCTGAACCAGTCCCATCTCGGGCAGAGTTATAGTAACTGGTTTTATAGAAGAGAAGACGGCGTGTAAGTTATCTTTTAAATCAATTGGAAGACCAAGAGTTGGCAGGTTGGCATAAGTCAAGATTTTGTATGGCCCTGGAATTACAAACTGTTCCATCTCTCCTCCATTAAGAGTAATTCTGCCTCCGTCGGGAAGGGAGAAACTGACTTTCTTTTCAGTTCCAACTGCGGGAATTTCAATTTCATTTCCATCTTGGTAAAGAGTTAGTTTTAATTCGGTCATTTCAAAGAATCCTGTGGGCGAGGGGAAAGTATGGCTTAAGAGATAAAATTTACCGCCAAAATTCAGAGCAAATCTTCTTCCCCCCTCAGCTAGGTTAATTATTAAATTATTATAATCCTGTTCTGAAGGGGTTTGAGACAAATCTTTTACCAAGAAAATATGCCCTTGTTTTTTGTTGATGGTAGTATTGTCTGCCTGGTAAAGAACAGTCTGGTAAAGGAAAACCAAACTGGTGTTACTAACATTAATCATCAATGGCGTATCGTGAAAAAGAGTCACTTTAACCGGAGCGCCAGCGCCTGAAATACACACCTGCATTTTGGTTTTGTCTGATTTAAGGTCGTCGCTGCACACTTTGATAGTTGGCTCCTGGCCATTGATATTTAAAAGCGTGACCGGTTTTTCTTTATCAAAAGAAACTTCATAAGTATAACTGATATCCTCGGGGAAGCCGCCAGTGGTAGCTACTTCTTTAGATAATTTAGAACTAATTTTGTAGTAATTTCCTTCGGGATAAATAGTTATCGTGGTCCCCCCATAAGGCGCGAACTGCACTCCCTGCACTCCTTTGCTGGCCAGAGTTACATAACCGCTATTAGAATAATTTATTAATGAAGGCAGATAGTGGAGCGTTAACAGTTTTGGAGAATAATCTCCTGCCCCTACATTCGGATGGGAAAGCAGATAATATAGATTTCCTAATTTTAACACTAGCCTTCGCCCATTCTTCATGTTTTCAGCGAAGGTATCTGATTCTAATACGGCCTCTTTGGAAGTGATGTCTTGGATTAAGATAGCCTTAACTTGTTTAGCTTCTGAACTAGAGGTTACTGTTTCATATAAGAAAGCTACTCCAGAGTTAGCGTAAATAGTACTGGAGGCGCCGTATAAGTAATTCAAAGAATATATCTCATGTTTGTTACTCTCTTTATCAAAGCAGATATTTGCTTTTTCACTGGAAGAAACTTCATCGCAGAAGTATATCTTCTTAACATTAGGTATTTTTGGCGCAGTTAATTCAATGGGCTGATTTTTAGTGATGGGAACTTCGTATTCCTTCAGAAGGCTGTAAGGCTCACCAGTACCCACGGGCTGGGTTTTGGCTTCGGTGGGAGTTATCTCGATAAAGCCAACGCCCGAAAAGGAGACGGTGAAATCGTTGCCTTTGGCTTTAAAGTAAACCGTATTGTCAGGAACTTTTACTTCCATAGGATACTCTTCCAGGCTGGGCAAACGCTTTAAATAAAGATTTTCTATATCAAAGCCAGCACCCGGACTTTTTAATCCTAACAGATAATAATAACTATCTTTCTTCAGAACCACTCTTTGACCATTATTAAGATTAGTAGTAAAAACATCAGATTTAAACGTTTGGCCCTTGGAAGCAGTTACGTCACTAACCATAATTATACTTACTTTCTTATCTTTGGAAACAGAAGTCTCCTTTTCGTACAGGAAAGCTACTTGCTGGCCTTTGATGGTAGCTAAAAGAGGAGGAGTTCCCGGGCCTTTGAGGTGCTCTAAGGAGAACACTTTCTGGAAGGTGAGGGTTATGCTTCCGGACAAATTGGCTAAGTTGGAAAGGAAGGCATATTGGGGGAGGGTTTTGCCGAAATCAAAGGTGGGAAGGTTCTCTAGGGGGATAAGAAGTTTGGTTTGTACATCAGGGCCTTGCGGAGTAGGGTAAATTATATTATCCAACTGAACACCGGCGTCCATTGCTTTACCGGTTTTGGCAGATTTTTTTTTGTTAACTGACTTATCACTATAACTGGCATAGCAATAAGTGGCTTTATTGTTAGTGCTTTCCGTGCCATTGTCGCACAGAGTAAGATCTTTCACTCCGTTTAAATCCGAGAGCATAATATCCTTAGTAATTATAACTTCAAAATCATCCGAGGGAGATAAAGTTTTAGTTTCGGAGGTATAATTTACCGGCTGCCAGATGTTATCATAACACATATAAAGAGTCTGCTTGGTATTACTAGCGTTATAGAGATGCTTGCCTTTACTGTCGCATTTCTCTTCTTTCCAGGCAGTTCCATTGCAT
>JACRPH010000057.1 GCA_016214025.1 Candidatus Woesearchaeota archaeon | reverse complement strand
GAGGATAAATTATGATTGGCAGGAGAAATTGCATTGTAAATTTGATTTTTCATCCGCGCTGGATATACTCTTGGGGGCGCTCAAAGCTAAATTCCAAGGAATGAACTAAACAATTCCGCACTTTTCTCCATAGTCTATTTGAGCCATTTGAACAATTGCAACTAACTCGTCAATTAATTCTAAGCAAAGTTTATATTGTACGCAGCAGTTCAGATAATAGTGGATAGCGCGATGATTAGGTGAACACCAACTCCATCATGGAGAACGGAAGTAACTGCTGAGCGCCCACAAAATTATGCTGTGATTAGAACATGAAACTAACCAAATATCCCCAATCGTGCTTCCTAATCGAAGCCAAAGACAAAAGAATACTTATTGATCCCGGAATTCTTGATTACGCCTCAGAATGGCTGACTAATGATTGGACCAATATTCATCTGATTTTAATTACTCATAAGCATCAAGATCATTGTAATATTTCTGCCTTAAAATATCTGGTAGAAAAAGGAGCTATGATTTTTTCCAGCAAAGAAGTACAAGATGCGTATCCCGAATTAAGAATACATATCATAAAAGAGGGAGATGTATTAAAAATTCCCGGCGGCGTGAAAATAGAAGCTACACCAGCAGTTCATGGGTACATCCCTGCACTTAAAGGCAAAGAACTCAAAGAAAATATTGGCTTTATCATTGACGATGGCGATATTAGGGTATATTTTACCAGCGATACTATCGGCTTCTCTAATGATTACAAATGTGATGTGCTGTGTCTGCCGGTAAGCAATCATGGGCTTACTTTTGGAGCCATTGATGCGGCATGGTTTGCTAAAGAGACTGAAGCAGACTTAGTAATTCCCACTCATTATGATAATCCCAAGTATTTGGTGGACTTAAACGAAGTAAAGAGGGTGTTTGAACAGCAGAATATTAATTTCAAAATCTTAAATAACAAAGAAACAACAGAACTTTAACTCTACCCAAACGCTTTCTTATACTCCGTATCCTCTTCATCAATCCGGACTTTCTCAATCGCCTGCTCAAAATCGTCCTGAGTGACAAAACTTCTGCCGTTGCGGATAGCAAAGTAACCGGCTTCGGTGCACGCTGCCCTAATCTCTGCTCCGCTAAAGTTCTCCATCAGCTTAGCCAGCTCTTTGGGCTGGACTCCTTTAAGGTTCATCTCTTTCGAATGCAGCTTGAATATCTCTACTCTGCCCTCTTCATCCGGCAAGCCCACTTCAATCAGCCGATCCAATCTTCCCGGCCGGATAATAGCATTATCTAAAATATCAATACGATTAGTAGCTGCAATAACTTTTACCGTATCCAACGGCTTAAATCCATCCAGCTCTGCCAGCAATTGCATAAACGTCCGGTTAACTTCTCTCTCACCAGAAGTTCCATTCTCCATCCTTACCGAAGCTACGGCGTCAATTTCATCAATAAAGATAATAGTCGGTGCTTTCTGTTTGGCTAGTTCAAATATCTCTTTAACTAACTTAGCTCCCTCTCCGATAAACTTCTGCACCAATTCTGAACCTACAATTTCAATGAAAGTGGCATTAGTGCTATTCGCAGCCGCTTTCGCCAGCAGTGTCTTACCCGTTCCCGGGGGCCCATGCAACAGAATTCCTTTAGGCGGCTTTATTCCCACTTTCTCGAACAATTCCGGGCTTTTGAGGGGGAGTTCAATTACTTCCCGCATTTCCTGAATTTCCTCCGACAGCCCCCCAATATTCCCCCAATTTTCCTGAGGCTTATCTAAGATAACAAACTTTTCTACATCATAACTGTCGCTCAGCTCAATCTTCTGCAAGATATTGAGGGTTTTCTGGTCAACCAACACCGAATCTCCTGAATGGTAGAAACATCTGCTACCAGCAAAGCGGGCTTCTTAAGGCTGGTTAATTCAGTATTAGTATTGTTGTATAAATCTCTCAGAGTAGCACTCTCTTCTTGCAACTGCCTCAACGATTCTCCTAAAATATCATTTTTCTGTTGTAATTGGGTTAAGTATTGGGCTAATTTTGGCTCTTCTTCCGGCGCTTCTTCAACTTCATCCCCAAAACTAACGCTGCCTGAAAAAACCGGCTTAGAATCGTATTCTTTCTCCATTTTAGGAGTAATTGCGGCTTTATTTTTAAAGTTTATGACGGAAAAATCGTTTTTTTTACACTACTCGCTTTGCTCGACCCCACGACAAAAGCCCCTGGGGAGATTACAATCCCGCAAACCTTTTGGCTTCGCAAAATGTTTGATCGAAATACGCTCAAGTGGGGTGCTCGCTTTGCTCGACCCCACGACAAAAGCCCCTGGGGAGAATTGCACTCCCGGCCTTCTGATTACAAGTCAGACGCAATAGCTACTATGCTACAGGGGCATTCTAATCTGAAAAACAGTAATTATTTATTAAATGTGCTATTGAAGAAAACGTAAAATCTACTGCTCCTTCAGATGGCTCGGCCAGCCAATTACGCTTGGCGAACGTGGTGCGTTCCGTTGCACTCAACAGCACAGTTTAAAATTAGATTACTGCTCCTTAAGGTGACTTGGCCAGGCTGAAGAAGGGAAGAAGCTCTTGCTTTCTTCGTAAGGCAGGTATCGCTTCAACTTGAACCACTGCTTGATAAAGTTCTGTAAGACATATGTCTCTTGATACAGCTCTTTTTTACGCTGTTCGTATTCCTTGCGATAGACTCTTTGCTTGAATAAAATAAAGAAATATTTTAATATCGGGTTCTGTTCTAATGCTTTAGAATATTTCTCCTCAATAAATGCATTGATGTACAAATCCAGCTCTCCTTTATTTACTTTCATCTTCATCCCTTCCTTCACCGCTTCGATACTAGTAAGTCCCAAAACATGATAATCTAGGTTTAAATAATAAGTGAAGTTAGAGCCGCCCTCGGCATCTTTCTTAACCCTCCATTGAATCCAGATTTCTTTCATCCCTTCCCGGCCAATCCTCTCTCCATAGAGAGTCTCAAAGTGGTCGACTTCTCCTTCTTCAATAGTGCCCCACCCATTTTGCACCAACCATTCATGTACTGCCTCATAGAATGCTTTTAGGTCGAACACATCTTTATACTTCACTCTAAGCGGCTGAAATGGAGGAAATATAGACTCACCTTTTTGTGGCATATATTAGAAGTAGTGTAGTTTGGTATATAAATCTTATTGATGGGCTCGAGTAGTCTCCCAAGCTATTGCCTTAAGAAGATGAAGCGCGATTATGGCAAATTTAGTCCAAGATAACGGTTTTGTAACTACTTTTGCTTTATTTTCTCTAATTCCTGTAAAAACATCTTCTATAGTTGGTTTAGCATCAATTAAAGTATAAGTATTTCCTAAATTTTCTATCCGATGCACATCAGAGCATCCTATTATTGGTTTATGAAATTGGGTAGCCAATCTTACCATTTTCCGGTTGGGATTAATCCATCGGGTATAAAACCAGGAATATTCCCACGCGTCAAATAGGTCCAGATGCTGGAGCACTTTGTTTCTCAGGCATACTGGGGTCCAGTGGAAAGGATGGGGAGCGATAACAAAAATCTTAGAATTATTCTGCTTAAATTGTTTCAGCTCTTCAAAAGTATGAATCTTCTGTGCTTCCCGATTAGAAAGGTTGTAAATCAAGACGTGTTTTCCCCCGATGGTTCTCTCCACGCCCCTAATTAACAGTATCCCTTTCTTTTTGGCATACTCTTCTGCAGATTTATCTTCATACACCCAATCATGGCAGGTGATGGCTAGGACCTTAAACTGCTGTTTAGCCACTTCGTCAATAAGGTGGAACGCAGAGTAGTTTATGGTTTTGCGATGTTGCGGGTCAGCGTTAATGTGAGTATGGAGTTCAGCTTTGAGCATTTTAAGAGGAGTTTTGGGTAGGATTTATTAAAGTTATTCAACAAATTATTTATAGTACGGCACTTCTTAATCCCTGATGGACCAACTTCGCTTCGGCACCGCCGGAATACCACTCTGTACTTTTCCTCACACTACTGTTAATGGAATCAAGCGAGTGCGTGAACTGGGATTGGAAGCCATGGAACTGGAATTTGTGCGCCAAGTTAATATCTCTGAAGACAAAGCACCGGAAGTAAAAGCAGCAGCGCAGAAGCACGATATTGTTCTAACTTGCCATGGGCAGTATTTCATTAATTTAAACTCTCCAGAAAGAGCAATAACCGAAGCCAGCATGAAGCGGATTTATCAAGCCGCAAAAATAGCTTCCCTCTGCGGAGCATATAGCATGACTTTCCATGCCGCGTATTATATGAAGAACCCTGCCGAGCAAGTGTATCAGGCAGTAAAAGCTACATTGAAGCCAGTGATGGAGCAATTGCAGGACGAAGGACATAAGTTATGGATTCGTCCTGAAACTACCGGCAAAGCTGCGCAATGGGGAGAATTGAAAGAAATCCTGCGTTTATCTCAGGAACTGGAACAAGTTATGCCCGCCATTGACTTTTCTCATATGCATGCGCGAACCGGTGGGAAGAATAACACTCTAGAAGAGTTCCGGCAGATTTTAACGGACGTAGAAAAAGCCTTAGGAAGAAAAGGGTTGGATGATATGCACATTCATGTTTCTGGGATACATTACACTGACAAAGGAGAACGGCATCACTTAAACTTGAAAGAATCCGATATGAATTACCAAGACTTGCTCAAAGCCTGGAAAGAGTTTAAGCTCAAAGGAGCAGTAATTTCAGAAAGCCCTAACATTGAGGGAGATGCATTGCTGATGAAGGGGGAGTATGAAAGAGCCTAATCTTTCCTCTATCCCGCAAACACTCCTAACAAACTATTAAGCAGAATCTTAGCTTTCTCAGTCAGAGAATTCCCTTTTCCTGCCACTATAATTTCCTGCGTCTTAGAATATTGTTCTCCTGCTTTGTCTTCCCACTTGACCTCAACCTGATACTTATTAGTCCGGCTGATTCTATCTGTCCTTAATTCCGCAGAAACATCTTCCGGCTCTTTCAATTCTTCCAACTCAAACTTCTGCTCAAAACCGGCTCCAAAGATAGTAACTTTTACTTTCTGTGGAGCACTGAATGAAGTTTTATTCATACTCAAATCAACTTTAAAATCACCGCCAAAAGTAATGGTCTCGGGATAATTCACTTTAAGCTCAAGCTCCGGTGTATCAAACACGGCATATTCAAATCCCACTTTTTTATCAATCAGTTTATTCTCAGCACTAACCATTAACTTATTCCACCCAATTTTATCTGTTTTTATTTTTATCTGGTTGACTTTGTATTGGTTAATCGGCAAATCAACGAATTCACACACTCCGCCGACGCAGAAATTTACCTGGTCCAGATTAGCATTGCCGATATTTTTGATGGTGCAATTAACTTTTCTTTCCTCATCTTGGAACAGCTCTTTAGGCAGATTACAAGAAAGGGACACTTTTCGCGAATAGGTTTTATCTTCCGGGATTACTACTAATTGTCTTACCTCTTTTTCCGAATAGATGATGTTCCCTTTCTGCACTTTAAATTCATCACTTACCGATACATTTTTCTCGTTATAAATTAAAGTTGGAAAAGTATACCAGTAGTTTGGATTAAAATTCGAAGGCGCTTTAATTATCCAATAGGTCTCTTTAACTTCTTTAGGCGCCAATAAGATGGTTCTTTTGTTCCTTCCTAGAATATTTATCTCTTTAGGCACCGCCAGCTGTAAAGTGGTGGCAGCATAATATCCGGCATTGTTCTTTACAACCCCTTTTATCAAGTTGTAGCTGCCCAAATCAACCACTTTTCCTAAAATTTCTTGTTCCAATTGAATTTCTTCCGATTGTTCTCCTATTTTATCCAGAATGTTTACGTTTAATTTAAGGTCACCAGTATTAAGGCTTACTTCTTTTCCCAGCCATTCGAATTTTGTGGCCGGTTCGATTGAATCAACGCTGTCTCTAAGTTTAATATGAGTTACATCTACATAACCGTATTCGCCAAAAGCAATGTCAAAACTAACCCAGCCGACTTCGGGGAAATATACTTCTGCCCACGCGTGCGGCTGCCAGTTTTCGTTGAACAGCCCGGAGGTAGTATAGGAAACACCCGAAACAAACCGGGCCGGAATTCCCTGAGACCGGGCCATGGCTACAAATAAAGATGTCATTTCATCACATACGCCCTCTTTGTTCTCCAACACCCAACTGGCCTTCTGTGAAGCTTTAGAGGTGAGGCTGTTTAAATCGTATTTGACATTCTCTTCTACCCAACTGGCTAACTTAAATGCCACTTTAAATACATCATCTTCTCCTTCAGCTAATTCCGCTGCTTTGGCAATTATTTCTGGGTTCTCTGAATCAATAGTCTCGCTGGGCAAGGTGTATGTACTTAAACCATCTGGAATATCCTGCAAGGGAAAAGGCACTTTAAATTCTACTTTAATCCGTTCGTTGTAAGTGTTAATATTGGCCGAATAGCCAAAATCTTTCTCTCCAAATTTTTTGTCATTCCAAGTATACAAAACCGTGTTAGCTTTCACTTCTCCTGCTCCGGTGTTCATTCCTAAAACTTTCTGGCGGTAATCCTCTTGCGGAAATAGTTTAAGTTCCGCGGTTAGTTCTTTCACCGTAGAAGAGCTGCTTTCAGGAACCAGTTCAACTACTCCGGTTACATCCAGCTGAAGTTCTAGAGAATCATAGAGGTATAGGTTGTTATCACCCTCGGCGAGAGCTAGGTTTGGGGCTAAGAGGAGCAGTATACTTGCTATCACATACTTTTTCATGTAATAAGAGGTAATTTTGGTGGAAGTTATAAAGGTTGCTTTGAGGTTTTATTGTATTTGAGTCCCCGCAATCCTTATATAATCACTCTATTTTATTCATCTCATGGAAAAAGCAATAGCATTACTCTCCGGAGGAATCGATTCGCCGGTAGCCATACACCTGATGAACCCTCGCTTAGAGATAATTGCCGCTCATTTTCACCAGCAGCCGTTAACTGATGAAAAAGAGATCGATAAAGTAAAAGAGCTGGTGAAGAAGCTGGGGCTGAAGAAAGTATATTTGGTCCCTTTTACTACCGTTCTAACTGAGCTCGTAAAGAAATTCGAGCATAAAGACTACTTTATTTTGCAAAAAATTGCTATGTTCAAGTGTGCCGAGCTTATTGCCAAAAAGGAGGGAGCTAAATTTTTAATAACGGGAGAGAATCTGGCCCAGGTGAGCAGCCAAACTCTGAGCAATATGACCACTATCACTAAAAACCTGCATCTGGAGATTTTTCGTCCGGTATTGACTTATGACAAGAAAGAAATTATTGATATTGCGCAGAAGATTGGCACATACGAAATTTCTAAAGGCCCGGAGATGTGCTGCCTGCTGGGGCCGAAGCATCCGTCTACTAAGTCAGAGCCAGGAAAGATAATCTCGGAATTGGCGCAAGTAGAGCTGGATAAATTGTTTAAGGAAGCTTTAAATAAAGCAGAGATGGTGGAGTTATAAAATGGCCATAACCCTATTCAACACCTTAACCCGAAAAAGAGAAGAATTCGTGCCTTTAGATAGAAAGGAAGTTCGTCTTTACACCTGCGGCCCCACAGTATATAACTATGCTCATATCGGTAATCTACGTGCATATTTATTTGAAGATTTACTAAAACGTACTCTTCTCTTTAATAATTACAACGTCAAGCACGTTATGAACATCACCGATGTCGGCCATTTGACTTCTGATGCTGATACTGGCGAAGATAAGATGCTCAAAGGAGCTAAACGAGAAGGCAAAACGGTATGGGAAGTTGCTGAATTTTACATTGATGCATTTAATCGGGATTTATTCAAGCTGAATATTCTAAAGCCAACTATTCTTTGCCGGGCTACTGACCATATTACCGAGCAGATTGAACTGATTAAGCGGCTGGAGAAGAAAGGCTTCACTTACGTTGCTGGAGGAAATGTTTACTTCGATACTTCCAAGCTTTCTGATTATGGCAAGTTAGCTCAATTGAATTTAAACGCAGAGAAAACAGTCCAAGCAAGAGTGGAAAAAGACGCCAACAAAAGAAATCCCCACGACTTTGTGCTGTGGTTTACCAAATCAAAGTTTCAGGAGCAGGAAATGAAGTGGGCTTCTCCTTGGGGCGAGGGCTATCCAGGATGGCATATCGAATGTTCGGCCATGTCTATGAAATATTTAGGAGAGCAGTTTGATATTCATTGCGGCGGGATAGATCATATTCCGGTGCATCATACCAATGAAATTGCCCAATCCGAGGCAGCTACGGGAAAGAAGCCGTGGGTGGAGTATTGGCTGCATAATGAATTTTTGGTTATCGGAGATAATGAAAAGATGGCCAAGTCCGGAGACAATTTTCTGACTTTATCTTTAATTGAAAGTAAGGGTTATCCTGCGTTAGTATATCGTTACTTATGTTTAGGCACGCATTATCGGAAGCCGTTGATGTTCAGCTACGAAGCGTTGGAGGGAGCGAAGAACAGCTATCGCCGATTGACGGAGAAAACGTTAGAGTTGAAGAAAGAAAAGACTGCCATGAAAGAAGATAAAGAGATTGCTGATGAATATCTCGCGGTCTTTACGGCGCAAATAAATGATGACTTAAACACTCCACAAGCTTTGGCTACGATGTGGGAAATGTTAGGGGATGCTAAACTCAGCGGAAAAGGCAAGTTTACACTATTATTGAAGTTTGATAAAGTTCTGGGATTAGATTTAAAGAATTTTAAAGAGGAGAAAATAAAAGTTCCTGCAGAGGTAAAGAAGCTGGCAGAAGAGCGAGAATTAGCCCGTAAGAATAAAGACTGGAAGAAGTCTGATGAATTAAGGGAGAAGATTAAAGCATTAGGTTACGTGGTAGGGGATACAAAGGAAGGGTATGTGGTTAGTAAAGTGTGATTAATTCGGTTTAAGCAAAATACAACAGAAAAAATATAAAAAACAAAATCTAAAACTTATTTCTTAGATCCAAGAATTCTAAACATAGTAGTGCCGCACTTTACACATTTGCCTTTCAAAGCTTTTCTGGTGGTGCCGCCCTTGCCTTTCATGGTTACTTCTTTGGCGTCTTTAATTTCTTTCTTGGCTTTGCACTTTACACAATATCCGGTATCTGCCATATTTAACACCTCTTTGGTTGATTTTGGACTTCAAGAGCAGGATTAGGCGCTCTTCCCTCATTTTAAGCTTAAAACAGTGTTGAAGATTAAAAACCTTTCTATTTAATTATCCCTACCTGTATCTTAAACGTCTCACTTTCCAGAGTTGTCTCGCCTTCAAACTTCAGCTCTTTTACTTTCATAACTGCTTTCAAATCATCTATAATCAATGCAATCTTCTTCTGGAAATCAGGCAGCTCACTAACTAAAACAATCTCTTGCAGCTCATCTTTCATGGACATCTGGTTAGCTGAACGGAATTTTCTTACTGTACTAATTACATCTACTCCTAATGCGCCCACTCCTTCAGAGAAGCCGTCAATTAGTTTCTCATTGGCTTCGGGCCAGTCAGCAGCATGAACACTTTTCTTCTTCTCCTTTCCGGCAAAATACAACTGATAAATCTCTTCGGTAATGTGCGGCATTATGGGGGCCATCAACTTTAATACGTTCAGCAGTCCTTGATACACCCCTAATTGTGCGCTTTGGCGGTTTTTAACACCTCTCTTTTCCGGGTTATACAATCTATCTTTAACAATTTCCAGGTAATAATCACAGAATACGTGCCAGAAAAAGTTTTCTACTTCGGCTTTAGACTTGGAATATTCATATTGGTCAAAACTTTCGGTGCTGAGCTTTATCAGCTTTTGCAGCTTGCTTAACATCCACTTGTCAAACACTTCCAGCGGCTTGTTGAGGTTCTTAGGGTGGTAGCCTTCTAAATGCTTCAATGACAGCTTAGAAGCATTCCATAATTTAGTGGCAAACTTCTGTCCGGTAAGCACATCTTTCTCCTGGAAAGGCAGGTCATCTCCTAATTTTACTGAGGCTGCCCAGAATCTAAACGCATCGGCACTGTACTTATCAATAACATCCTGTGCCACAATAAAATTGCTTTTGCTCTTGCTCATCTTCTGCCCATGCGGGTCCTGCCCGTGGCCAGAAATCATAATGTTTCTCCACGGAATATTATGGTGATGAAAATAAGATTTCGTTAGTGTATAGAAAGCCCAGGTTCTGATGATGTCATGTGCTTGTGGACGCAGGGACATGGGCAGGAAGTCTTTTCTCTCTTTTTTCCCGCCCCAGTCAGCGTTAATTTCCGGAGTGCAGGAGGAGGTCATCCATGTATCCATAACATCCATCTCGGGAATGAACTCAGTAGAGCCGCAGGAGCATTTTCCATTAAGCTTTCCTTTGAATTTCTCTTCTCTGGGGTCTACAGGAAGGTCTTTCTCTTCCGGAAGAAGTATCCCTCTACATTTCTTACAATACCATACCGGAAAAGGCACCCCATAATATCTCTGCCGGGAGATGCCCCAATTCCACTGCAAGTTCTTTACCCAGTGTTCATAGCGCACTTTCATGTGTTCCGGGTACCAGTTTACTTTCTGGGCGATTTCCAGTAACTCTTCTTTTTGGTCCAATACTTTTATCTGCCACTGGGGTTTCTTGAGAAATTCGATTTCTGTGCCGCAGCGTTCATGGGTATTAACCGCATGAGTTATCTGCTGCTGTCGGATTAATAACCCGACTGACTTTAGCTCTTCAATTATTTCTGCCCGCGCTGCTTTAAGTTTCTTTCCGGCATATTTTCCCGAAAGCTGGTTCATCCTTCCCGCTTCATCGATGGTAATTCTCAACGGCAGCATATACTTGTGCCATTTTTCCATATCATCTTTATCTCCAAACGTGCATACCATCATTAAGCCGGTGCCTTTATCCTGAGCTACACTTTCATCACTGAGGATAGGAACTTCATAGTTGAATAAAGGCACGGCAGCAAATTTTCCTTTCAATTGGGCGTAACGTGCATCATCGGGATGGTAAAATAAAGCTACGCAGGCAGACAGCATTTCCGGTCTCGTCGTAGATATAATTAAGTCCTGTCCGCCGCATTTGAATACAACGTCATTGAAGTGTGAAGTTATGTCTACATTTCCCAAATCAGCTTGGGCAATCGTGGTCTGGCAAGTGGTGCACCACATCGTAGGATAATCAGTTCTTTCCAAACGGCCTTTTTTGTAGAGGTCGAGGAAAGAGATTTGGGCTACCCTTCTGGCTTTATCGCCAATGGTATGATAGAGCAAGTTCCAATCGATAGAGAAGCCCAACCGAGTAAACAAGTCGTGGTAAGTCTGTCCGGTTATTTTTGTGTCTTCTATGCACAATTTGATGAATTCCTTGCGGCTAATTTTAGATTTGTCTAAATTGTGTTTCTTCTCTACATACCTTTCTGTAGGCAGGCCGTTATCGTCATAACCCATGGGAAAGAACACATTAAATCCGCGCATTCTTTTGTATCGGGCGATGAACTCAAATTGCGAATAGTGCATTCCGTGTCCGACATGTAAATGGTCAGCAGAAGCATAAGGGGGAGGAGTATCAATAGAGTAAATTTGAGCTTTGCTTTTAGGCTTGAACTGGAATACTTTCTGTTCCTGCCAGTATTTCTGCCATTTAGGCTCAGCTATTTTTGGGTCGTAGTTCTGGGGAAGTTCCATCCGAGGAAAGAATTTCAGTGTATTTAAAAAGGTATAGATTGGTTTTGAATTGAGCTTTTAAACCCAGTGTCCGCTCGAGGGATACGGAGAAACTGCTTCCAGCTTTGAATTTTCTCTCTTAGGATAATAATCTAATAATAATGATAGTTCACGGGCTAAGTAACGGACATCTCCCCTGCCTCTGTGGGAATGGTAATCTCTGCTATTAAAACGCCTCTCAGCTTGCTCTGAAATCTGAATTAAACTGGCTAAAGTACGATAGGTATGGGTGTCGGGAGCGCCTTTGAACATCTGGTTGCAGGCAAAATAAAGATGGGCAGAATCAATCTCCTCTGGGGAGGGCTGGTATCCTAAAATTTTCTGGAAGAGAGGCTCACCCAAAGTACCCTGGCGCTTACGGTAATCCTGATATTCCCGCTCATAGCTTAAGCTGTTGCGAACCGGAGAAGCTGATTCTTTTTTAAAATCATCATCACTTTCTACTATCCTTTCTGCACTCATGGCGACCATAATTTAATTTAGGCCAGCCGGGGATTTATAAACTTTTTGGTGTTCTGTTACCTACAAGGGATGAACAAATGATGTATATGCTTTTAACCTAAAGAAATTATCTCCCTTTCTTTGGATATAAAAACTATCTCCCCGCTCGCTCTAAAGCTTTGCCTATGGTAACATACGCTTCTTCTGCCATTCCCAAGAATCCCGCTTCTTTCATCGCTTCTAAAGCCTTGACGGCATCCTGGCGATAGTCTCCTTTTAACACTACAGCTACTTTTCTTCCGCCCTCGCCATAAATATCTGCTACATATGTCGCCAGAAATTCATCGCTGTTAGAAGCCCCATACGGCTTGACCATAGCGTATCTGGGCAAAGTCAATCCATCTTTCCAACTTACCACATCACCTTCCTGGTCTTTAATGACATCGGATTTAACTTCCGGGCGAGCTACAATAGATTTTATAGTTTTAGTGAGCTTTCGTTTTACGGCTCTGGGTAATTTTTCATAGAGCAGGTGAGATAGTTCATGGGGCATGGTCTCCTCGTAAGTTTCCAAGCTAAACTCTGTGCTAACACAAACCGTATTCTCTTTAGAAATATAGCATCCGCCGGCACTCTTGGTATTACACCTTTGGCTTAGCTCTTCGGCAGTGGCAGCTACATACACTTTTACTTGGGTGCTTTTCATTACTTCAGCATAATTCTGAGGCAGCTCTGCTATTGCTTCATTTATTTTCTCCAAGAGGTCATCTAAAGTCTGGGGGTTAGTTACATTGGAGCTGATTCGGGCTGCGGGCAGGGCTGCAGTTCCTTTTAAATTTGAATAACGAGCGAAAAGTCCAGCTAATTCTGGATTGTCTAACAAAGAAGCATAGCTTTTCTTTTCTGTTATGGTGTCGGCAAAAGTTTTTTTCTGGGTGTCATACGTCGTGGTTTTCTTTACAATGAGTGGTTGTAGTTTTTCTCTTTTCTCTAAGGTTTCTCTGATTTGCCTATCCTGTTCTCTTAGCACTCCCATACGTTGGTCTCGCTCTTTTTGAGCCTCTTTCCACGTTTTTAAGGCCTGCTCCTGCCTTTCCCATGTTTCTCTCTCTTCTTTCATACGCTCTTCTTGAGCTTCTTTCCACTTTTCTAATGTTTGCTCCTGCCTTTCTTTCCATTCCTGAAACGCCTGCTGTTGTTGTTCACGCCATCTTTGAACGGCATCATCATTTCGAGCTTGAGCATAACCGGCTGAGGCTCCCAGAATAGCACTGCACCCGACAGCTAAGACCAAATCACGTAGGTTGGGCATTTAGGGTATAAGAGTACACTGGTTATTATTCTCTTTTCTTAAGAATATTATAT
>JACRPH010000051.1 GCA_016214025.1 Candidatus Woesearchaeota archaeon | reverse complement strand
AGTTGGCGAAGATGAGAGTGTTCAATAATGAGAGTTATACGATTATGGGAGAGAGGTAATGATGGAGATTAATCCCAAGATTAAAGCAATTATTGGAAGCCACTATTTTTACGGGGTGTTGTGTGCTATACTTAGCTTTACCGTTTATCTCCTCACTCTTGCTCCCTCCGTTTACTGGGGTGATTCGGGTGAGCTGATAACGGTAGCATATACTCTAGGAATAGCTCATCCGTCAGGATATCCGACTTACACGTTACTGGGGCATTTGTTTACCTATATTCCATTTGGTTCGGTGGCATGGCGGGTTAATTTGATGTCAGCAGTATTTGCCTCTCTGGCAGTAATGCTGCTGTATTTTATTTGTTGGAAGTTGACGAAGTCAAAAATAGCTTCATTTACGGCATCTTTAATATTTGCCTTCTCAGCTACATTTTGGAGCCAAGCAGTTATTGCCGAAGTGTATACTCTGCATGCTTTTTTCATGGCGTTAAACATATTGATTTTACTTCATTGGAGAGGGGAGCAGGATGCTGGAGAGCCTAAACATCTTCGCTGGCTGTACTTATTCAGCTTTACTTATGGGTTAAGCTTGACTAATCATATTACTTCAATCTTATTTGCTCCGGGTTTTTTGTATTTTATACTGGTAAAGAAGCATGAGAAGTGGTTTAAGATAACTTGGAATACTGATGTCTTGAAGTTAAAAATCATTGGAATTTGTGCAGGATTATTTTTGGTGGGGTTGTTGCCGTATGCTTATCTGCCGATTAGAAGCAGCATGGATCCGGTGTGGAATTGGGGGCAAATCTCCACTTTCCAAGATTTTTTTTGGCATTTGACTGGCAAAGCATACCAACAATTTTTCGGACTGTCGAACCTTTTTGAGAATTCTACCTCTTCAGACTTGGTTGATTTCTCATCGATAACAATAATTATTTTAGGAGTCTGCGGATTAGGATTAATGTTTCGTAAATTTAAGAGCGATGAAGTTTTTCAAAAAACGAAAGAAAATGTTGGCAACGCCAGTTTAATATTTGTGTTCTTAATCATTTTCCCGGTGCTGATACATGCATTCAGCTATGCTATCGGAGATATAATCAATTATCTTTTGCCAGCATTTGTTATTCTTACTCTGCCCAGCGCATTGTTTATTGCATGGCTGGAATCCAAAATCAGTGGTAAGGTAAGATATATTCTATACGGCTTATTGGGAATGCTTGTTGTCAGCGTGGGGTATTTGGGGTTTATCAGCAACGACTTAACCGAGGACTTATCAGCAGAACATTATTGGAGAAATATCTGCGAGAGTGTACCGAGCGGGAGCATAATTTTGGGAAAAGACACTCACGACTCATTTATTCCCCTTTACTTACAAAATGTAGATAAAAAATGCACTAATGTCTTTATTTTAAATTATTACGATTTTACCAAGCCGTGGAGGTTGGATTACATCAAGAAAATACTGCCCCAGTTTAATGTTAACGGAATTAAGGAGATTTATCAAAATATGTCTGAAGCAGATGCAGTTGCAATAACAAAAATAAATCAGTTATTTGAAGAATCCTCCAATAATCAAAGCATTTATTCGACTTTCCGGAACATTACTACTAACTATCATTTTAGTCACTACGGCCACTTATTTAAAGTGAGCAACTCCGCCACCAAGCTAAATTTTCCACCGATTAAATATGATTATAATATAGTCAAAAACGAAGAGGGAAAAGAGTACGTCTCGCGGGTGCTGGTGTTTTACGGAATTGATTCTATTACCGAAGGCAGGTATAAAGAAGCAATAGCTTTCCTACAAAAAGCAGTAGAACTTAATCCAAACTCTTTTGAGGGATGGAATGACTTAGGTATTGCTTATTATAAGAACAAGCAAATAAACGAATCACTCATTGTTTGGGAAAAAGCTTTAGAGATAAAAGAAGATATACAACTTAGAAAAAATATTAAACTTTTAAAAAAGAGTGGAGTGCACTCCTAAAAAAGAACAATTGGAACTAGTGAATAGTTCCTAAAAACTTTACACACCAAAGAGATTTATTCGGAATAAAGTTAAGAAAAACAGTATGGGTTAAGAGTGTTAATCTTACTCTTCAAAAAAGAGACGAAACCCTTGCCGCTTTAACTTTACATAATATATTGTGAAGAATGAATATGTTTAAAAACCCAATCATCCATTCGCAAATGTCTTGAGGTGAACAAATATGAAGCTAAAGACGATAATTATCCTGTTTGCAATAGTTATTTTAATGGTAGGGATAGCCACCTGGATTATAACTGATTATTATACTGTTAAAGATACGTTGACTCAAGAATTTGATTTTAATGTTGTTTCGGGAAAGGTTGCTGGTTTTAACTTAGATAAAGATAAAATGCATTTTGGAATAACTTGTGCCGGATGTGGGTCTTTCAGGAAATTTTCTCTCAACAACACTCATTCTTACAAAGAAAAAATCCGCTTTTTTATTGCTTCGGAAGAAGATAATTTGGGGGAGTGGTTTTACTTCTACCCGGCTGCTGGAACAGTAATTGGACTGAACCAAACTAAAGAATTCAAAGTTGCCATTTCGCCCCCGGAAAATGCTACACCTAAAATGTATGAGGGAAAGATAATTATTCTAACTTACAAAGCTTGGCCTTGGGAAAGTGTAAAAGATCCTCCTGAGTCACGAGAGTTAAAAGAAATAATTAGCACAAGAGCCTACAACATTTGGCAGGGAAAACTGATCTAATTTGTGCATATGATCCTTTGCGTTAATTAGTTGAATTTTTAAGCAAAGATTTATACTTTCTGCCTTTCATAATAAAACTTAGAAATTACTTTCCTCTTCTCCTCCTGAGCCTCCTTTTTTAGTGCGCCGGTTCCAGTAAAACCAAGCTAAAACTAGTACTATAATCATCCCTGCTATCCCCATTATCCAAACATAGCTGCCCCCAGCTCTTTCTGTACTCTCGCCGGGAGTGCTCTGCAACTCTTTTGGCTCATTCTTTTCAGTTACGTTTAAGGTAAAGTTATAACTAATGTCTTGATTCAAGTAGTTGAGCTCAACAGTTGCTGGGTAGCTTCCTACCTTTAAAGAGCTGGCATCCACAAAGAAAGGTACTTTTATTAATCCCCAAGGGTTTATTTCTCCTTGGGTACTCTTAACTTGATCTTTTACTACACCCATTTCGTAGATAGATAGAAGTGGAACAAAAGTGATGGGTTCATTCCAGGTACTGCTTATTTCTACTTCTACTTTAGTTATCCCACCACTAGCAACCGTAAGTGGTTCGACTGAATTTATTTTGAGTTGCGGCCTTCCTATGGAAAAGATGCGATCTCTTTTAAGTTCTCCTTCATCCCACTTCACTTGTGCTACAGCAGAGTAAATGCCTGCGGAAGTGTCTGCTGGTGGAGTCCATTCTGCTCGTAACTCTCCGCTACTTTCACCACCCAAATTTTTTATCTCTGTCAGTGGAATAGTAATGATTTTTGCTTCTGGTAAAAACAGGGTTCCGTTATACAGAATTATATCCCCCCCTACGAGTTGAATACTTTCTTGACCCAAGTTTTCTACTGGTAAAGAAAAATATATTGGCTGTTCTGGCTGATTTTCTTCTGTTACTTCCATCAATTGGCTTACATCCAAAAACTTAGCTGGATAAGGTACTTTAACTTTAATAGCGGTCCTTACTGCGGCGAGAGCGGTTACTTGAGCCTGACCATACTTTTTCTCCGGTGGTTTTTGCGTAACTTTTATCCATAAAAGATTCTTTCCGGGAGGCAACTCGGGAGGAATAGTTAGACTTACGACTAAATTTAACAAATCGCTGTTGATTTCAGTGGTGCTAATTGAAGCATAAGAAGAAAGAGTTCCTTCTTCCAAAGAAATATTACAGGGACAACCAGCAACTTGATAATTAAATGTATAAGAAGAGCCAGGCACATAAGGGGCAGACTGACCAACTGGTCCAATGGAAATTGCTTCAACCAGATTAGACCCAATTATAACTACTATAACTAATTGAAATAGAATTAGACACCTCTTCCAACATAGACCACTATCCATTTTTTAACCCATAATAAATCTAAAAAAATAAACAAAAATAAAAAATCGCGGACCTATATCCCGGTTGCAGTGTAAGTCGTAGTTAAAGTCTTGGCTCCGCTGGGTGCATCAAATGGCACTATTAACTTATAGTCTACTACACTTTCGTCACGGTCATCTCCAAAGTTATATACACCACACAGTTGATACACTGGGAAATCACCAGCCCCATCATAAGTTAGGAAGTCCACTAGTGAATTATTCACACCACTGCTGCAAGTAGCCAGGCCACCTTCAGTACTATAAAACTGGGTTTTCACCCTTGCAGCAGACGATGGACAACTCCCACTTCCTCCACACAAGAATGCTTCTGCATCAGTTGTGGTTGTGCTTATGTTCAATGAGAACGTGGTAGTTCCATTATTTAAAATATGGTGGGCATCATAAGTGCCAAATGCAGTAGTGTTTATCCAGCAATACGAAGTCATAGTTCCAGATTTAGTCCCCGGGGTTCCTGTTGATATGCTGGTTACAGTAGTGTTCAAGTCACTGTATCCACCGGTACAACTAGCATTATAATATCCGTTTCCAAAGTTAATAGCATTATCTACCATTTGAATACTAACGCTTCCAGCTAAGTTTAAAGTGGTTGTTCCAGTATCCGTAACCGCCGCACCACTTAACACCGCATACTTTCCTCCCATATCTCCTAATTTACTTACGCTTACGATAGTTCCTACTACCGTTACTACTAAAGCTATGGCTAATAACGCCACAATCGTTTTGTTTGAAACATCTTCCATTTTATATTTTACCTCCTATTTTAATAATTATTTATTGCGTAGGCGCCTCTGTTTTAGGCGGTTCTACAATAGCCAAAGCTACTTTACCACTTTCAGTATCTTTCACTGGCTCTGCTTTTACCGGTGGCTCTACTATATTTAAAGAAACCGTTCCCTGTCCTAAACCCACAACCTCCGGCTCCGCCTTGCTCAGCGCGTTAAAGTACACCGCCAGGCTGACTATGCTTACTAATATAACAATGACTAACACGATAACTACAGTCTTGTTAGAAATGTCCTTATTCAACACCTCCTTTGCCATCTTTTACCTCCTCTTTTTTTAATCACTTTATCACTGATGCTTATATTGTATTAAACGCACAAACAACCTAATCGTAATCAACACAGTTTATCCGTGGCTGATATTACGAGACGCCCGTGCGTTAGGTATAAGCTTCAGGTGCTCATTACTTTATCAGAAGGTATCCGCCTTCTTAAATAAGCATCTAGAACATAGGTAAATAAAAACGCTTTATATACTTTTCGCTTATTCAGAAGCATTTGCTCCCGACGACAAAATTCAGGTTTCTCGACGATAACAGTAATGATGGCTGAAACCTGGCGATTAGACCAATAAAACTTTTAAGCGCTTCTGCTTTTTATTGTTAAATGTAATCAAAATAAAGAAGCGGTTTTAAGCTTATTTGGTTAGGTGTAATACCCTTAGAATAGCAATCTTTTTAATATAGGGGGCATATTGCAAGACGAAATGAGAGAATCTGAAACTTTAGAGTTGAAGAAATTCGGGAAGTCTCTCAAACCATCGCTCAACATATTGAACCAAAAATTTTCCCCAAAATAAACGAAATTACTTTGGAAGGCAAAAGTTGTATTCAGGTTGAATTTGCTGGAAATAATCTTCCCTATTATGCCTATGGTAGAGCGTACATGAGGGTTGGCGATGAAGACCGGCAGATAAGTGCCAAAGAGCTGGAACGATTAATTCTGGATAAGAACAGAGATAAACTCAGATGGGATAAAGAGATTTGTAAAAAAGCTAATATTAATGACATTAGCATTGAAAGGTTAACGTGGTTTTTGGAACAAGCAGGCAAGAACTATCATTCTATCGAGGGTTCTTTGGACAAGCTTGGCTTACTGAGAAATGGAAAATTATTGAATGCTGCGGTGATTCTCTTCGGCAAAAAACCACAAGAGTTTTTCCCAAATGCAAAATTACGGTGTGCTACTTTTGCGACCATCACTACTTCACTCATAGTAGACCGGCAGGAGTTCGAAGGAAATCTCTTTTACCTGATTGAAAAAGCGGAGGAGTATATTCTCAAGAATATCCATATTGGTATGAGGCTTGAGGGTTTACGAAGAATAGATGTTCCAGAAATTGATAGAGATGCATTTAGAGAAGCAATTATTAACGCATTTTGTCATCGCAATTACTATGAGTATGATTCTGTAAATATTGCCGTCTTTAAAGATAGGGTTGAAATTAGAAGTCCTGGCAGTTTGTACGGTGGATTAACCATCAATGAGATTAAGGTGAAAATGGTTTCGAGACGCAGGAATGAAGTTCTTGCTGAAATGTTCCATGAAGTGCACTTTGTCGAGAGGTGGGGAAGAGGGATTAGCCTGATATTAGAGAAGGAACCTACTGCTGATTTTGATGTCGTGGCGGAAATCTTTACCACGAGTTTTAAAAGGAAAGGGGCTGATAAAGGGGGGTTGGTAGAAAGGTTGGTAGAAGGGTTGGCAGAAACTCAGAAGAAAATTTTGGAATTAGCAACTAAAAATCAGCGTGTCTCTAAGAGGGAAATGGCCGAAAGGATAGGCATAAGCACTACTGCCATTGATAAGAATATAGCTTCGTTGAAGAAGAAAGGGATTCTCAAAAGAATTGGTGGGGCGAAAGGCGGGCATTGGGAAATTATCGGAGAAAACCAATCTCCCGACGACAAAATTCAGCTTTCTCGACGATAAACTAAACCAAGGCTGAAACCTGGCGATTAGACCAATAAAACCTTTAAGCGCTTCTGCTTATTATTGTTAAATGTAATCAAAATAAAGAAGCGGTTTTAAGCTTATTTGGTTAGGTGCAATACCCTCTACACCGTTATTTCAACAACGATTTTATCTTATTGGCAAAATCAACCGCTTGCTCATGTATTTGCTCAGCTAATCTGCTTTCAAACTGTTCGTGAACATCATAACAGGCTTTCTCTCTCAATTCTTTGGATAAACCAAGAGCTTCAATGTCTTCTCTATCCAAAGAGCTTGCAATCAGTTCAACATCTTCTCTTTCCAATGCTTTCTGTGAATGATAGTGGTGATAAATTAAAAATGCGAGTGTGGCGGAGTGATTTTTTGAGGTGTACCCTTCTTTACTCATTAAAGCTAAAGCTGCATGGTAAACGCCATAATAATAAATGCTGATAACCCAATCATAAAAAGTATCATCACCAAAGACCTCAGGGATCTCAGTTTTATGTTTCTCCATAATCCAGTTGGCAAAAGTCAAGTTATGGTCTGCTCTTCTCAAGTACAGTCTTGATTCATCAGAGCTTTTTCGGAGGATCCTTTTTCTAATGTAACTATCTAACCAAAACTTACATTCCTCCTGGTCTTCCAGCCAAAGTTTCCAATTAGGCTTCTTCATCTTGTAATTGCCTCCACCATTCAACCCCGACCAAAATAATTTTATCTTCCCTAAGTTTTTTAAAGAATTCTTTAGTGGGGTTATGAAATGATTCTCTGAACGAATTATAATCTAAATAAACTGGATTTAATTGGGTGTTTGTTTTCATACTAATTTTTTTTGCGGTATTTTCTATTGGTTTGGAATCTTCAATCTGTTGGAAAACCAATAAGATGTCAATATCTGAATTTGGAGTATAGGTGCCATGGGCATAAGAACCAAAAATAAGAGCAATTATCGGCTTGTCTTTTAATTCTTTTAGGAAATCACTTACTGACAGTTTTACCTTTGCTGGAAGCCCTTCCAATCTTAAAAATTCAACTGTGGAAAGTGCAGGATTAAGTTTATCTTTGGAGTAATCCAAAAAATACTTAATCTGGTTCCCCGCTTTTTGTTTTTTGATTAATTTGCTTATTTTTTGAAGTGCGTAATCTATAGAAGGCATGCCTAACTTTAACCGTTTGGAAAGCTCCCTTTTATGAATCCCAGGATTTAGATAAATTTGTTCTAGGATCTTTATCTCAGTATTGTCATACATTTTATATCAATTGTCATAGTGGATATAACAACATTATATAAATTTTTCGCTTATTCAGAAGCATTTGCCCCCGACGACAAAAATGCAGCTTGTCGACAATAACAGTAATGATGGCTGAAACCTGACCGTTGAAGAAGTAAAAGGTTTAAGCGCTTCTGCTTTTTATTGTTAAATGTAATCAAAATAAAGAAGCGGTTTTAAGCTTATTTAGTTAGGTGCATTCAGAATTAATTGCAAAATTCAAGGTGCAAAGCTTACATTTCAAAATCAATTCTTGTTTTGCGTGCTTTTTGAAGCTTATCCAGCAAAACTTCGGTTTTGTAGATAAACTCTTTAGTCTTCTCTTCTATCACTTGTAACACCTCTCCGGATACATTGATATTGACACCGTATTGGAATTCTTCTCTAAGCTCTTTGGCATCCTTCTCCACTTGCTGTGATGTTTTTCTGACCCATGCAATAAGCTCTATTTCAAACTCGAGACCATGTGCAATTAGATATTCCACACAAGTAAAAGTGCATTCTTGATTTCTGGACTCGTAGCCCAGCTGTCGTAACAGTGCTAACAAGCAATGATAAGCTGAATAAAAATACATGGACACGCTCCAATCTGGGGCATTTTTTTTGTTTTTCACCGCAGTCCCAAAATTATGCTTTGCTTTAAAGATATGTTCCTGAGCAATTAGTGGTGCTGAATCAACCTTCCTTAGCCCTTTATGCTTCTCTTTTTTCTCTCCCATCTTAAGGCACCAATCAAACGTATCCATCATAATACCTCCATTAGTTCAACGTATTCCTTAGCTCCTTTAACCACAATTCCTGCCAGCGCTTTTTGAATAACTAATTTATTATACTGCTTCGGAACATCTTTAGTTTCAAGTAAAAGTGGAACAACTGGTTTTGGTAATTCTAAAGAGAGCTGGGTCGTTTGGGTATCAATACGAGTTGCATTAAGCTCATTATCTATCACCAAAATATCAATATCGTTTGCTTCGGCTACGTTTTTAAGGCTGCTTCCAAAGAGAATTACTATTTTTGAGTTTAATTTATTTAATCTACTAATTATTGGCTGCAGTTCTGACGCTGCTTCTTCTTTCTCTCGCTCCAATAAGTATGCTGCCAGCGACTTAGACTTTTCACTAAATGCAAAATGCACCATTTTTTGTGCCCCCAGTAGTTTGGTGACTACTAAACCCTGGCCCTCAAGTTGTTTAAGATTTCGGGAGGTAATTTGTGGTGCTATGCCTAACTCTCTCCCTAAGCCCCTAATGTGAAGCTCTGAGTGGGGATGTTTCAATAAATATAATAGAGTTATTTCGGAGGTTTTCATTGTAACATTTTTTATTACAGTTGTCCTAAAAAAAGTTACACCTATTTATATACTTTTCGCTTATTCAGAAGCATTTGCCTCCGACGACAAAAATGCAGCTTGTCGACGATAACAGTAATGATGGCTGAAACCTGACCGTTGAAGAAGTAAAAGGTTTAAGCAGTTCAACTTAGATTTGTTAAATGTAATCGTTAATCAATACGATACTCACTTTAAGAATACTATCATTTAAGTTCAATTGGTTAAATGTAGTTAGAATTAAGCCAGAAATCCTACCGTAAATTATTCCAGTTTAGGCGGGATTTCTGCCCGATAGGAGTAGAATTGTTAATAAACATTTACAAAATAGAAACATTTAAATATAGGTGTCATTTAAATGTCTTCATGATTGCATGATTAAACCTCGCGGTTTTTATACTCCACGCATTTAGCATGAAATATAAAAACTTGGAGGTGATGTCAATGACATCCAAAGCAATCAAAACATACGTAGGATTGGACGTACATAAAAAGTTTGTGTATGGA
>JACRPH010000050.1 GCA_016214025.1 Candidatus Woesearchaeota archaeon | reverse complement strand
TGGAAAAGATCGGCTCTCCTCCTGACGATAAAGCTGGAATTATTCCCAAAGAAGTGCATGAGGATGTATTTTCTACCGGTAAAAAATACGGATTTATTATCGCTCAAGTTCAATCAGGAGAGGATCCAGCGATAGTGGCAGAAGAAATGAAGAAAGAGCTGAGAAAAGAACATAATTTAGATGTGGGAGAAGAAGATTTTAGCATTGAAACTCCGGAAAATTTAATGGCGACTTTTTCTACCATATTGGATATTGTGCAGATAGTCTTGATTGGGATTACCGCTATCTCTTTATTAGTTGGTGGAATCGGGATTATGAATACGATGTACACTGCGGTATTGCAGAGAACCAAAGAAATTGGCATAATGAAAGCAGTGGGGGCGAGAAATTCCCAGATTCTGTTTTTATTCTTGGTTGAATCGGGATTATATGGATTAGTGGGCGGATTATTGGGAGTGATAGCCGGAATCAGCCTGGCGAAAATCGCTGAAAGAGTGCTGCAGGTATTCTTGGGCCCGGCTTTTATGGCTATCGAAATCAACTGGTTTTTAGTCTTGGGAGCGTTACTGTTTTCTTTCCTGCTCGGAGTGCTGTCTGGAATTGCTCCGGCCCGAAGAGCATCTAAGCTCAATCCAGTGGATAGCTTAAGGTATGAATAGGATGAATAACTTAAGCTTACGAGACCGCAGTCGAGTTTAGCTTGCGATACGAATGAAATGAGGAGAGCAAACTTAGGAGTCGCAACGAGTTTAGCTTAAGGTATGAATAAAATGAGTAGAGCCCTATTCTCCTAGTTTTTTCAGCAGCTCTTTTTTCTTCAGTTTATACTCCCGCGGATTTAATCCCAAATATTTCAATTCGGAAAAAGACGAGATTATCTTCCTCAACCGCCCTAAAAATTCTTCTTTTCCGCATTTTCGGAGCAATTCGCGGTATAAAGAAAAATTAACTCCGGCAAAGATAAGTATAGATAAAATATCAATCCGGTCTTTAGTCCCCTTTACTGAATGTTCTCTATCTTTTTCGGCTTCCTGCTTTGTTATCAGCAAAATTTCCGGAGAGACCACTTTAATGTTCTCAATCCGGGTAATATACTTAAGCATCTCTTCTGGCGGAATAGGAAATACTGAATAATGCGGAACGTAAATGTCAACATCAACCTCTCCATTCTTTATCTCATATTTCTTCAATGAGTCATTCTTAACCAAATTGAAGTTTTGCCGAAGATATTCCAAGTCTTTAAATCCAAAAAGTAAAATGTCGATGTCTTTTGATTTGTGCTGCCTGGTCCAAAGATAAGTTGCCCAGCCACCAATAACTGCAAATTGAAACGGCTTAGTGCTTAATTCTTTTAGCAAATCCCACGATTGCTCCGTGAGCAGGGAGTTCCAGAATTCAGGTTTAGTGGTTTCCATTTTGTATTGCCTTCTCAATCCTTTTCTTTAATGCATCCAGAAAATCCCGAGCATACCATTCTTTAATGTTCCATAAGTCTACAAAAGTCTGCCCCATAGCCGTAGTTTTTCCATAATTCTTCATAAACTCATCTTTCTCTAACACAAACAAATTTGGCGGTAGTTTTTCACTGGATATTGGAAATCTTTTTTTAATCTCTTCCACATCACCATAAACATATACCTCAGAATAATCAGCAGGGACGTCTTTGAATTTAAATTTATAAGCCGAATAAGCACAAAAAATAATATTGGCCGGAAGTTCTGATTCAATTGTTCTTACCGGCGCATCTATTCGGGTTTTGTAGACAATATTTTTCTCTACATTTCGGAGCGAAGCCCAAAAATAGAGTATTTTTAGTGCATCAACTATGTCAAAGCTGCGTGGCTTTATCACAATTGCCCCCATCTGTTGTAAAGGCTTTAAAGCATAATTTACTACCGAAAGCGAGAGATTAAATCTTTTGGCTAGGTCTAACTGGGTGAAAGTATATTTCTTTTGTTCTATGGCTTGGAAGAGCAGTTCCCGGTAAATTAGTTCTTTCTGTTTCATTTTTCATTAATAATCTTAGCTTGTTTATAAATATTTCTATTATTTGTGAAAGATTAATAAGTTAACTGGTTAAGGTATAGAAATAAAAGATAAACCTCTTTTTAAAGAATTTTGGGCGATATGGGGGGGTAAGCCCGGGAATTCTTCCGGCACATTTATAATTTGTGCGAATAACTACTTCAAAAAAGCTTCCGCTCCCCCCTCAAAATGAAACCTTCCTCCAAAACCATCATCAAACTGAAAGACGTGTGGAAAACCTACTTTCTATTGCTTTGGATTAAAATGTTTAGAGAAATTCTCTTTTTCTAAAACCCGCCGCCGTGACTACTTAAATTAATCCAAATTAATAGACATATAAGCAGAACTATAAGATTAAGTACCAACCCGATTATTGCTATTTTGTGTGAAGTCAAATTTTTAATGGAGAGAAGAGACAACCATACGCCGAGACCTGCCGAAATTGGAAGAATTAAAATAAACCCTAAGATATACATTAAAGTGTCTAAAGAGAAAAGTCGTCCAAATACATACATCCCAAAGAATACTGCAAGTGGCACCAAGATATTCAAAATGCCAAGGGTTAAACTAACTTTAGCATCCAGTTGAAAGTTTTTTCTGAGAGGCAGACTCTTTTTACTCTTCGGGATATGCTTGTTTAATCAGCTCAAGCAGTTGAAATCTCTCTCCCAATTCTAATTTTATCTTCGCTCTTTCTGCTGGTGTTCTCCACGTCTTTTCCTTTGGTATCCATTTTTTTGTTTTCCT
>JACRPH010000038.1 GCA_016214025.1 Candidatus Woesearchaeota archaeon | reverse complement strand
CAGATTAGAGTTAAGAGCGATATTTGCAACAGATAGGCCAATACCCCCGGTTCCTTTAAGCGTAAGATTGCTTAAGAACCCGGCATTAGTCCAGGCTATTTGTCCGTTAGAGTTGCTGTAGACCAGATAATTAGTGTGCGCTCCACCCGCATCAGCAATCTCAGCACCCATACAGGTAAGAGCATTGTTGGTCAGCTGATTATTAGTAGAATCAGTAGCTATCTGGATGCAGTTAGTACCTGCTCCGGTAAGAGTAATACTATTAAGAGTAAGGTTGGTGTTATTAGCAGTAGTTAGACCTATTCCAAAAATGTTACCTCCTGTGCCGGCTATATTAGAATTCTTAATGACATTGTTCGAAGCTGTCACAAGTATCCCATTCCCCCCGTTACAGTTTAAAGTAAGGTTGTTTCCAAGAACATCCAATTGAGTAGCCATATCCGTTCCAACCACATTATTAGTGGAACTCGCATCAAAGCGCATCGCAGTGGGGGCATAACCCGCCGGGCACCCGGGAATAGTAATAATATTGCTAGTTATAACACTAGAGTTAGAATTAGTTACACGTATTCCCATAGTATTGTTCCCGTTAACGTTTATCTGATTGCTCCCACTAACCGTAGTACTGAGAGAATTTTGCAAAAGTATTCCGTTAGTAACGGTGCCAGATACATCGTTGATAGTAACCGTGTTATTAAGAATCCGGTTAACTTGGGTGGCACTCTCGATGGTAATTCCATCGGCTCCACCTCCGGTGGTAGTGATAATGTTATTCTCAATATAAGCATTGGTAGGGGAGCGGATGAAGACATCTATTCCCACTACTGTGTTGCCAGTACTCCCGTTAATAGTATTGTTCTGAATGAGAGCATTGTCAGTTCCTCCCCCAAAGAAAATAACCCGGTCGGTATTGGAAGTGTATACAAAGTTGCAGTTCTTTACCACTACATTATCAAACCCGTTGTTGGCCACTCCTCTACTATTTGGAGTAGTAAGGGCCGGACTTACCATAAATCCAGCACAGTCTATAGTAACCGAAGAGGCATTGAGCACAAAACAGTCTGCATTGGCACTAACGTTAGCAGTAAGAGTAATACCATTATTAACGGTTCCACATGAAGTAGAATTAGCATCTGCAACAACCAGTTCAGCCAAAGCTATCAGAACAAACACACTTACTAACAAAATCATAAATTTGGTTTTGACCATGAATATCACCTTCTTTTTATGTATTCTACTCTCTCTCTCTCTTTATAAACGTTTGTAATCACTGGGGAAGAGGGATACCACTCGCCACAACTAAACCAGTTCACAATCCCGACCAAAAATAAGCAAAAACGGCCGATGTTTTAAACCAAAAAATGCCCCTAATGGTGCTTAGCTTTATTTACAGCGTCAATTTCCCCCTACAATACATTTATCGAATGTAGGGGGAAAGATTTAAAAATAAGAGGAAATTATACCACCACATGGCTTACATCCACGTGAAGAGGGTAGGAGACCAGAAATATTATACCCTTAGGATTTCTCATAGAGATAAAAACGGCAGGGTGGTCACTAAAGATTTAGAGAACTTAGGCAGTGATCTTGGCAAAGTTAATTTGGATCATCTCGAAAAAAAATATAAAAAAGAGATTCGAGAGTCTTACAAAGTCATCAAAAAAGCGGTTGAATCAAACCATTATTTAGAAAAAGCAAGAGCAGAAAAGCTAAGGAAATGCGAATTCTTTAATAAAGACCAACTGGAAGAAATCGAGTCCATAAAAATACATTTTAATGATAATTTTCTTAAACGGGATAAATTAACCCAAAAAGAGGTTTATTCAATGTTTCTGATTAAGTTTGCGGTTAGCAGTACCGCTATAGAAGGGAACACCATAAATTTAGCACAGGCCAGCAAGCTATTAAATGATAACATTTTACCCAAAGATAAGACTCTTCGTGAAGTATATGACCTGCAGAATACACAAAAAGTTTTCTTTGAACTATTAGGGTCTATTCCAACAATTTCCCATGAAACCATACAGAAAGTCCATGATGAGCTATTGAACAACATCGACGCAAGAAAAAGGTATCGTACCCACGACATACACATCATTGGGCAGCCGTTTAAGCCCAGCCCGGCTAGATATGTTAAAGCAGACATGGATTTGCTGTTAAAATGGTACCGAGAGAATGAAAATAGGATTCATCCTTTGGCTTTAGCAATCTTTTTTCATCATAAATTTGAAAATATTCATCCTTTTTCGGATGGAAACGGCAGAACCGGCCGGATGCTTATGAATTTAATTCTATTAAGCAAAATGTATCCTCCTTTGATTGTCCCCAAAACCCTGCGAGAGAAATATCTTCAAGTAATGAACGAGGCGGATAAAGGACTAGAAAAAGACTTATTCAGTACAGGCATCAAATATTATTCTGAGTTGCTTACTTTTATAAGCATCGAATTTAAGAAAACATATTGGAATACCTTTTTGATTTAGTCACGTATATAGGCTGAAGTTTTACTACCTTCACTCATTCAAAAGTTAGCCTACAACAACTTGCCGATCTCTTTCTTCTACTCCCCGCCGAATCCCGCCAATACTCTTTGGGGTTCACAACTCCGACCAAAAACCAGCAAAAATGGTCGGAACTCTGAACGTCTACCCAAAAGAAAAATAATATCTATTGGCTTAATTTCTCACTTCTCCTTCATCCAGCCATAACCGAAATACAATAATCCCAGCACAAACAGAGAAAACAGCACCCACCCTGCTTGGGAATGAAACAGCCCCAGCGCAAAAGAAGGATATTTTACACCCATCCCTAAGATTGCCGCAATTCGGATTACATTTAACACATACGTTCCAATTAATCCCATCAATAATACCATTCCTGCTCGTTTAAAATTCATATTACTTTGCTCATACACCACCAACAGCATAAACAATCCTAAAAATAACGTAAGGCTCTCAATACCGGAGCAGGCCGGTCCGATGATAACTTTAAAACTCCCCATTCCTAAAGTAGGATCACCTTCTCCAATCAATAGATATGCTTTATCCGTAAACTGGCTCAGAATAAAATAAACCTGCTTAGCAACCATCATTGACATTACATTCCACAACTGCCACAACGTCTGAGTCAGGGCATAAAATACTAAAGTAATAAATCCAAACACAAATAAAGAGTAATAAGTTCTTCGGAATAATTCCGTCCCAAAGAAAGTAATGGACAGCAGCAGCATTCCTAACCCATACACTGCGCCAGCCAAGAGCAGCATCCAATGATAATTCTGCGGGGTGGTCGCGGTAAAATGAAGATAATAATAGATCCACAACAGTACTGCTGTTCCGGCTAAAGATGTGATGAACTCAAAAAAAGTCGGCTTTAACCGGTGCTGGGAAATTATGTTGCGGTTAAACACCAGATATAATCCTGCCATTATCAATAGATAAACGGGAAGAATAAAAAAGTTAAGAGTTACGGGCAGGGTTTTATCTTTAGTTATTAAGTCAAACATAAACGGGATTCCCATCAATATCAGAAACATTAATCCCATGAAACGTATAATCAAACTCCAATTGCCTCGTACTTTAGTCCAAATCTTAAGAACCAACGGAAACATCTTTATCACTCCTCTCCACTGCCACTAACCTTACTAAAATCCCTTTTATCTCATCTGCTGAATAATACTTGTGTTTGAATGCGCCTAAACTCTCTTTATCAGTCAAATCAATTTTGCTCACATACACCAGCACTTTCTTGTCCACGCCAACCTCACTTCGAAGTTTCTTCAGCAGTTTTTCCTGCTCCTCTATCGAATAACCGCAATGCCCGCTCAAGTCAAACACAAATACAACCACATTAGCCAATTCTTTCAGCACCAACTCTGCCTGCGCTTCAATTAAATTCATCTTTTCCGGCCGGGATAAAGTGCCGGGAACATCTAACAGTTGAATCTTCTTCTCTTCAGAGGTGCATAATGTCTTCAAAACCTTCGATGAGGACGTTGGTGGCTCTGCGTTCCCGTAGGGAGCATCCCCTCGCGACGAGCCAGCTTCTACAAAAGGCAGAGGTTTTGACTTTATGACATTATGCACTTTCTTCTCCCCAACAATAATATACCCCGCATTAATCGTTTTAGTGGTAAAAGCATAATTAGCCACTTCAGCTTTAGTTCCCGCCAACTTATTCAGCAAAGTAGTTTTGCCCACATTAGGGAATCCATACACGCAGACTGTAAACATCTCTTTAATATCGGGATAGGTGCGCATAATTTTTCGCGCTTCATCTAGGTACTTCAGATTAACATCTATCTGCCGCAATACTGAAGCAATTCTTCCATAAAATTCTTTAGCCAATCCGCCAATTTTGTACCGGTCTCTTTCTCGGTTGATTTTGCTGGCATATCCCCGCTGAAAAAAAGCTACTCTGCCTACCGCCCACTTTAATGCGGCACAAGACTTCTTAAACATAGGAACATCTAAGGTGAGATACACCAATTTGACATAGAACGGAGGCAGTAAGTCTACTTCCGGAAAAGATTCTCGCATAGCATTCAATTTCTCAGAAAGAGTAGTTTTAATCACATCAATCTTTGCTCCTTCTTTCTGCTTGATGACTTTAATTATTTCTCCCGTAAATGATTTAGCTTCAGCTTTCTCCCGCGCTTTCCGGAAGGCTAAGTCTAATAGCCTCTTGCTGTTCTCTACCGGCGGGATGGTCTGAAAGTTCATGTATTTAAACAAAACCATAGGTTTATATTAAGCTTTTCTAACAAATCCACCGAAAGCTTTTTAACTACTTTAAAGTTTTAAACATAAATGGGCATCTCTACTAAACAACTGGACGAGCTGGTCCAAGCGTTAAGAACACAGATAAATGGCACGTTTGGAGGCCAGTTTGAATCAGGGGTGTATTCTGAACTTGATGCTCCGCTTAAAGAGAGCCCTGGTTTACTGACAGAGGCAAATACGAGAGGTGCGGCTTTACTCTCTAAAATATACTTTGACGATAAAGAGCTTAAAAAAGCACATGAACTGCTCCTGGAATTATTCCGCTCTTGTTGCGAGGAGAAACACTACTTAAATTATGTAACTAACACCAGAAATAAAATCGACCAATGGTGGAAAGAGCATCCCGGAACATATTTTAATGCTGTTCAAGCCAAAGCCATTGCTGCAGAATCTTTCTATCAAGCATTTAAACCGGCAATTTCTGGAGTGGTGGCCTTAGAGGATCTTGCCAGCCAGCTGTTTGATCAAGTTAACCTTGCTTTAGCCGGTGTTCCTTCCGAAAAAGGAGTTTATGCTGCATTCTGCCAGCCGTTGCTGCAGGCGCCTCGCTTTTATTTAATGAGGGGGGGTGAAGGATATGTGCTTGATCTTCCCCAGTCCGCTAAAAATCCCCCATCGTCAAATAGAACCATTCATGTTCCCCCTACTATTGAGCATGCCCAGAAATATATTGAGATTGCAGGCTGGAAAATTAAAGATTACATCAGCCTAATAGACAGAAATAAACAGAGAAATAAATTTTATCCTACGCCTACGTTTGAAACTGAGCAGGCCCAGGAGATGGCCGATGCTGCTTTCCATGAAGCGTTTAAAGAAACAAGAGAGTCGTATGGCTCAATCAATCCTGACTTGCCTAAAATAAAAGATGAAGACGACGAAGACTAACCCCCAAACATCTTCTTCAGGAAACTAACACTGGGCTTCTCCTCATCAAGCTGTTTAATCAATTCAATCTGTTTCTTATTTAATTTCTTAGGCACTTCAATTCTTACTTTCACCATTTCATCACCGGATTCATTGGTATCCAGCACCGGAAGCCCTTTATTATTCATCCTGAAGATGGTTTCAGAAGCAGTACCCGCCGGAATTTTCAGCTTGGCTTTCCCGTCGATAGTCGGAACTTCAATTTCATCACCTAATGCTGCTTGAGTAAATGAAATCGGGACGGTAAGATGTAAATCATGTTCTTTCCTAACAAATACTTTATGCTCTTTTACATGAATGATTACATATAAATCTCCGGAAGGGCCGCCATTCTCTCCTATCTCTCCCTCTCCCCTGACGCGAAGGCGCATCCCTTCTTCGACTCCGGCCGGAATAGAAACTTCGAGCTCTTTTCTTTTCCTTACTACTCCCTCACCGCCGCATTTGGAACACCTGTCACTAGGCGAAGCACCTTGTCCTTGGCAGGCTGGACAAGGTCCGGTCTGCTGAAATAATCCAAACGGGGTGCGTTGAGTTCTTTTAATGTATCCTGAACCAGCACAATGATGACAGCGCTCAAATTCATGCGCTCCTTTGCCCTCGCAATCAGGGCATCGCTCTAATTTATTTAATGAAATGCTTTTCTTAGCACCAGAATATACTTCTTCTAAAGTAATTTCGGTTTCATATCCCAAGTCAGCCCCTCTTCTCTGCCGCACCCCTCTTCTTCCTCCGCTGCTACGGCTGAAAATATGCTCAAACAAATCATCAAAATCTCCAAAAGTTCCTGAGCGGAACTGCGACATAATGTCAGAGTAGTCATAGCCCTGGAACCCGCCTGCTCCCCCCGCACCAGAGAAAGCCGAACTTCCAAACTGGTCATACTGCTGGCGCTTTTTGTTATCAGCTAATACTGAAGCCGCTTCGTTGATTTCTTTAAATTTTTCTTCATATTCTTTTTTCTTGTCTTCGGGAGCCCTGTCGGGGTGATATTTCATGGCTAGTTTCTTGTACGCTTTTTTAACCTCATCTCTAGCGGCGCCTTTCTCTACTCCCAAGATTCTGTAATAGTCTTTGTCAGCCATGGTGGTTAATTATATTTTATATCTTAGACCTTAGATCCTATATTTTCACATAATTTTGCAAGTCATCTGAATTAAATGGAAGCTGGTTAAAAAGCTTACGTTCATATTCTTCCTGATCTTTCACCATTTCGGGCCAATTTAAGTTATTCTTTATAATCCATTCTTTGTATTTCTGGTAAATGTATTTCATGCGTTCTTGCAGCGGAACGATCTTATTTCCCAATATCCGCCAGTCAATATAATGAACTAAACGGGCTTCATCACTAGCGGCAGCATTAGGGTTGCGAGTCAGTTCATCTAATTCTAAAAATAATGCTGCAAATTGCGGATATTTCTTATTCAGGAGCAAAAAAGCTGCTTTAGTCTCTGACTTTCCGGCAAATCTCTGTCTCAATTGTTGGTGCATTTCTTTCTCTTCAACAGTTGGAGTGTAATAATAAGGCGCATCACCTAATCTTTCCAGCACTACTGCTTTCATAAAATCATGCAATAAAGAAAAAGAGCTTACTAATTCAACATCAATCTTAAATCCGGGTGCAGGCCGGCTTTTGGCTAACTCCTCTGCGATGAACGTTGCTGCTTTATGCACCGCTTCGCAATGAGTTTTTACTGTGCCGGGTACTTTATACTCCTCAAATAGTCCGCGGCATTCCTGAAGGGAAGGGTAGTTCATGAGGTAGCCCCTCTCAATTGTGCGGGCACTGCATGCACAATCTGGCACATTTTGTAAATCACCATTGTAATAATAAAAATAAACAATAATTTAAAAAATATTCCATCAAAGATTTACTTCTTCTCTTTGAACTCGGCATCAACTACGTTTTCACTGTCATCGTTGATATTGCTCGCGTCTTCTTCGGGACTATTGTCGCTGCTTTTCTTTCCCGTTCCTGAAGAAGCTTGCTTGGCCGCCGCTTCCTGATAAATTTTAGTGCCAATCTCTTGTACAATTTTGTTCAGCTCTTCTATCTTCTGGTTGATGTCCGCCGGCTCTCCTGCTTTTCGGGCTTCTTCCAGCTCTTTTATCTTGTCTTCAATCTTCTTCTTAGTGCCAGCATCAACTTTATCTTTGAATTCATCCAGCACTTTCTTGGTTTGGAAAATTACGGAGTCAGCATTATTCTCGGCGTCAACTTTTTCTTTCTTTTTAGTGTCTTCCGCTTCGTTACGTTGAGCTTCTTCTTTCATGCGGTTTATCTCGTCTTTAGAAAGAGTGGTTGAGCCGGTAATCTTTATGTTCTGCTCTTTACCCGTTCCTAGATCTTTAGCTGATACATGCACGATTCCATTAGAGTCGATGTCAAAAGTAACTTCTACTTGTGGCACTCCTCGTGGTGCCGGAGGTATTCCCATCAAGTCAAACTGGCCCAACTGCTTATTGTCAGTAAACATGGGCCTTTCTCCCTGGCCTACTCGGATGGTTACCGCCGTCTGGTTATCGGCAGCGGTGCTGAATATCTGCGATTTTTTAGTGGGGACGGTAGTATTCCGATCGATTATTTTGGTGAATACTCCGCCTAAAGTCTCTATTCCTAAACTAAGCGGGGTTACATCTAATAACAATACATCTCGTACATCTCCAGCAAGCACTCCGGCTTGAATTGCTGCTCCTAAAGCTACGGCTTCGTCAGGATTTACTGACTTATCGCCTTCTTTCCCGGTAAGCCTCTTTACTAACTCCTGGACGGCAGGGATTCGGGTAGAGCCGCCTACAAAAATAACTTTATTTATCTGAGAGTTGCTCAATCCAGAATCGCGCAGGGCATTCTTTACCGGAGTTTCTAATCGCTTTAATATATCAGCGATTAATTCCTCTAATTTAGCCCGGGTTAATTCTTCCTTAAGGTGTTTAGGTCCATTTTTGTCGGCAGTGATGAACGGGATATTTATTTCTACTTTGGTTTTTGCAGACAACTCAATCTTGGCTTTCTCGGCCGCTTCTTTTAATCTCTGCATGGCCGTAGGATCTTGGTTAAGGTTTATTCCGGTAGATTTCTTGAAGTTGCTTATCAGCCAATTCATGATTAATTCATCAATATCATCTCCACCCAGGCGGTTATCTCCACTTGTAGCTTTTACTTCAAATACTCCTCCGCCTAATTCCAGGATGGAAACGTCAAACGTACCTCCCCCAAAATCAAACACCAAAATAGTATGATCTTTATCCTGCTTGTCTAATCCATAAGCTAATGCGGATGCCGTAGGCTCATTGATAATTCTCAATACATTCAGCCCGGCAATCTCTCCGGCATTTTTGGTGGCTTGCCTTTGCGCATCATTAAAGTAAGCCGGTGTGGTGATAACGGCATTTTTGACTGGCTGCCCTAAATATGCTTCAGCGTCTCGTTTTAATTTTTGCAGAATCATCGCCGAAATTTCTTCAGGAGTATAATTTTTATCATCAATTTCTACTTTTTCATTGGAGCCCATTTTTCGTTTGATAGAACGAACGGTGTGCGCAGGATCAACTATGGCCTGGTTTCGGGCTACTTGTCCGACGATAATTTCAGCTTCTTTAACATTAACTACACTGGGGGTTATGCGCGCTCCTTCGGCGTTGCTGATTATGGTGGGCTTGCCCCCTTCCATCACCGCTATTGCTGAGAAGGTCGTACCTAAATCAATTCCTACGGTTACTCCAGCGGTGTTATTATTTTTTCCAGTTGCATTATTATTTTTTGTCATTTTATTTTCCTCCATTTTGATTATTTACAAACTTTATTCTCAGGTTTCTTCCCTGAACTTATTTTTACTTTAGCATGGCGGATAACTTTTCCGTTGAGTATGAATCCTTTCTGTAATTCTTCGATTATAATCCCTTCCGGCTGCTCGGAATCAACTTTCATTAACGCTTCATGCTGATATGGGTCAAACTTTCCTTCGCACTTGATTAGCTGCAATCCGTTTTCTTCCAACAGGTTGAATAACTGCGAATAGATTAATTCGATTCCTTTGCGCAAGTCTTCTATACTGCCGCAGCTGGTCTTTAATGCTAATTCAAAGTTATCTACAATAGGCAGTATCTGCAACAGCAAATCTTTAGTAGCAAATTGCTGAAATTCTTCAATACGTTTTTCAGTCTGCTTGCGGTAATTTTCAAAGTTGGCTTGGGTGCGTTTTAATAATTCAGTTAATTCTTGCAGTTCCTGTTCAGGTGTTGATTCGGGAGTTGGTTTGGGAGTTGGCTCAGGTGCTGGCTTAGGGGTTGAAATAGGTTCTGATGGGGCGGTTTTCTCTGCGTCTTGGTGGTTCTCTTTGGAATTATGGTTTTGGGTCATTTGGGCTTATTCCTCTCATTTTGTTGAATTAAAGTCAACACAGTCAAGCTAGAAACGCCACCAATATATAAAGGTTGTGGTTTTGTGAACCATTTGACTTCAAAGTTAACAGAATTAAGCTCCACTTAGGGTTACCATATATGTACTGCCATTCCCTTTTGGCTGCGGCAAATATGGCCTCAGCTCAACATTCTCATACGCTACTTTTCCTTCATGTA
>JACRPH010000014.1 GCA_016214025.1 Candidatus Woesearchaeota archaeon | reverse complement strand
GACTAAGATAGCTGCTTATGGCGGAAAATTCTTTGCTGGAGTGATGGTATTCTTAGGAATATTTGCTTTAATCGGCGGAGAAAGCAGCGGGTTATGGTTCATCTTCCTCGGCGGTTTCTTATATATCATCGCCAAAGCCAGCTATGAACAAGTGGTGTTTAAAGAAGCATTAGCAAATATTCCAGTTACTGAATTGATGGGAAAAGTAACTATCCTCTCCCCTATTATGAAGTTTCCTGAATTTGTGGCGAAGTACAAAAATACTGCTGAAGATGCGTTTGTGGCCAGTGACAGTAAATTTATAGGAATTTTAGACCTCAGAAGAGCTAAACTTACCTTAAAACAGTTAGCCAAACCATTATCTGCTATCAAACATCTGCAAGTCAAAGACACTGCGTATACTGCATATCGGCTGTTCTCCGAAGAAAATTTAGAACTGCTGCCGGTGTATGAAAACAATAAGTTAAAAGGCTTTGTAACTAATGCCCAGCTGATGCATCGCTTGGCCTGGAATTTAAAGTATGGTGTTAATAATGATCAAAGACGAAATAGTAAAAATCCTGCAAAAGTTAACCGGACATAAGTTGATAGAAATAGTCCTGCGGGGAAATTCAGCCATAGATTCTGCTCTTTCTATTATCCCCAAAGATAAACTGGTATTAATTCCCGAAGAAGGGGGCTGGATTCATTACCAGAAAGCGCCACCAAAGCTGGGATTGACCACCATAGAAGTTAAGTGTGATGACGCCAAGATTAATTTAAGTGACTTGAAACACAAATTAACTACTAATAATTGCGGAGCACTTCTCTACCAGAATCCCGGAGGATATTTTGCGGAGCAGCCGATGAAAGAGAGCTATGAATTGTGCCGGAAGAACAAATGCTTAGTAATTATGGATGTTTCTGGAAGTATCGGCACTGAATTATGTGATGGAAAGTTCGTCGATATTATTGTCGGCAGTTTTGGAGAATGGAAGCTGGTGGAAGCAAAAGCGGGAGGGTTTATTTCGTGCCAGAATAAAGAATTATTCGACAAAATAAAAGAGCACACCACCCCTTTAACTGATGGAGTTCAACTAAACACAATTTTAACTAAAATACATGAGCTTTCGGGAAGAATTAAGTTTTTATTGGGTAAAAGAGAGAAAATAATTAGAGAACTTAAAGAATTTGAAGTGGTTCATCCCAAAGATTTAGGATTTGTAGTAGTGGTTAAATATAAAGATGATACCGAAAAGAGTAAAATTATTTCTTATTTCAAGCAAAACTCTCTCCCGTTTACGGAATGCCCGCGTTATATCCGATTGAATAACCCGGCAGTTTCTATTGAAGTTAAGCAGCTGCAAAGTGCATTATAACTAACGCAATCTATCCATTTCTCCGCAAACATTTTTAAAGCAGGATTAAGTTTATGTGGTCATGACCGAATTAATCATTACCGAGAAACCCTCTTCAGCCAAGAAAGTAGCTGAAGCTTTAGCTGACGGAAAAGCAGTTTTAAAGAAGTCCAAGCGATCGCAGTATTATGAATTGACTCACAATAAGAAAGACATTATCGTAACTTCTGCCGTGGGCCATCTGTTCGGATTGGGAGAACAGAACGGACGAAGTTATGTGTACCCTATTTTTGATATCAAGTGGGAGCCGTCATATAAAATCACGAAAGGATTGAATTATGTTAAAGATTATATTGATACTATTTCGGGATTAGCTAAAAAGGCTGATGAGTTTACCGTTGCCTGCGATTATGATGTAGAGGGAGAAGTTATCGGGCTGAATGTAATACGTTATGTGTGCAAAGCCAAAGATGCCCGTAGGATGAAGTTCTCTACCTTAACTAAACCGGATTTAGTGGAAGCATACGAGCATAAAGCTATGCATTTAGATTGGGGGCAGGCTAATGCTGGAGAAACCCGGCACAAATTGGATTGGTTTTACGGGATTAATCTTTCCCGAGCTTTAACTACTTCGGTAAAAGCAGCCGGTTCATTCCGAGTAATGTCTGCCGGAAGAGTACAAGGGCCGGCATTGAAGATTCTAGTAGATAGAGAAAAAGAAATTGCTGCGTTTGTGCCCCAGCCATTCTGGATGATTGGATTATGGGGAAGTTATAAAGATGCCAAAGGAGAGTCGCCCATAGAAGCATGGCATATTAAAGACAAAATATTTGACGAGAAAGAAGTCAAAGCAATTTTGGCTCGGGTTAAAGGAGAGAAAGAAGCATTAGTTAAAGAAGTTAAAAGAACTAAGAGAGAACAGCCCGCTCCGCATCCGTTTGACTTAACTACGCTGCAGACAGAAGCATACGGATGGTTTAAGTTTACACCTAAAGAAACGTTAGAGCTAGCTCAAAATTTGTATTTGGCTGGTGTTACTTCCTACCCCCGAACTTCATCGCAGCAGTTAGATCCCAAGTTAGGGTTGCCTAAAATTTTAACTCAATTGAGCACCCAGCCGGAGTATGAATTATTATGTAAACAATTGCTGAAGCTGCCTGCTCTTAGGCCAAACAATGGTGAGAAAACCGATCCCGCCCATCCTGCTATTTATCCTACCGGCATTGTTCCATCAGGATTGAAGCCCAATGAACGTAAGTTATATGATTTGATGGTGAAGAGATTTATGGCTACGTTTGCCAAGGCTGCCGTTCGTGAAACTATGGAAGTTACACTCGATGTGAAGCAGGAGTTGTTCTTGACTAAAGGCACGCGTACTGTAGAAGAAAACTGGCACGTGTTCTACCAGCCGTATGTAAAGCTGGAAGAAATTACCCTGCCGGACATGAAAGAGAAAGAAATAATTAAGATTAAAGAAATTAAGAAGGTGGATAAGGAAACTCAGCCTCCCAAGAGATATAATCAGGCTTCTATCATCAAAGAATTGGAAAAGAGGAATCTGGGAACGAAAGCTACTCGTGCTGACATTTTAGAAAGATTGTTCCAGCGCGGCTATGTAGAAGGAGTGCAGATAAAAGCGACTAAGCTGGGGGTGGAAACCATTGCTATTCTGGAGAAGCATGCTCCTATGATTATAGATGAGCAGCTTACGGCTGATTTTGAAATGGAGATGGATAAAATCAGAGAAGGAAAAGAGAAACAAGAAAATGTTTTGGCTCGAGCTAAAGTAATCCTGACTAAGCTGCTGGCAGATTTCAAGAAGAAAGAGAAAGAAGTGGGCGCAGATATTATCCGTTCTTTGCGCGAGACCCAAGATGAGCAGAATTTTGTGGGTAAATGCCCTAGCTGTGACACCGGAAGATTGATGATGAAACGGGGAAAGTTCGGGGCATTTATTGCCTGCGACCAATATCCAAAATGCGAAACTACATTCAAATTGCCGGCCGTAGGCATGGTAAAGAATTCAGATAAGATCTGTGAGAGCTGCAAGCATCCGTTAATCTTGGTGCTGATGAAACGGAAAAAGCAGGAAGTGTGCATCAATCCTAAATGCCCCAGTAAGACTTCTAAAGAAGAGCAGAAAGAGATTAAGAAGATTGAGCAGAATAAAGTAGAACGCACCTGCCCCAAGTGCGGGAAAGACTTAGTAATAAGGAGTTCGGTCTATGGCAAATTTTTAGGGTGTTCAGGATTTCCGGCGTGCAGGCATATTGAGAAGAT
>JACRPH010000013.1 GCA_016214025.1 Candidatus Woesearchaeota archaeon | reverse complement strand
TAAAAAATCAGAAATATGGGGCATTAGGAATAAAGAAGTTGGGGCAGAAAACATTGGGCAGTTTTGCTTATTAATCCGGCGAGCGCCCGTCATGCCGTCCGGTCTGTGACCGGCGGTAGGGCGCTCGCAACGTTTTGACTCTTCTCTTAAATCTATAACACTATTACCTTTCGTTTCTTCTAATTCTTCAGATTCAAGTAATCCAATGTACTTTTCATCAAGAGCAATCTTTTTCTCTTCTTTTAGATACTTCATTAGAGAAATAGTACAAGTTTGGTTTCCGGATTTATAACCAAATTTAGCGGCAATCGCTAAGAAGCAGTGATATATGCAGTAAAATCCGGCAGACATTGACCAATCAGAAAATCCAATATCTTTAAAGCGGGCTATTCCAATAAGGTTGTGTTCAGCTTTGGCAAGATGTTCTTTAGCGTCGTCAAGATTTGGATTTTCTTTGATTAATCCTCGATGCTTTATTCGCTTACCTAATTTTTTACATTCTTCAATCTCTCTCTGGGCTTTGTTCAAGCACCAATCAACATGTTTAGAAGCTTGTGACATTTTTGATTATCTCCACATATCTATCCTGTCCACAGAGGATAATCGCATTTTTTACGATATCGACCACGGCTTTATCTTTCTTTTTAAGATTATCTGATAAATCTTTAAGTGTTAACTTAATTGCATGAATCTTTTTAGGGAGGATTTCTTCTTTTTTCTTTAAGATGAGGTTTATTTCTTTGACATCTTTCTGTTTTATTACCAGCATCAAGTCAATATCCCTGGCATGAGCATAATCTTTGATAGTTGAGCCAAAAAGCATAACAATTCTGTCTTTTTTAAACAGTTCTTTAAATTCTTCTTTCCAGCGTTTGAAATTGTTAGCTTCGTCTGCAAGCAAAAAAGCGACTAATTGACCCACATAAGCATCATTCCAATTTATTTTATACGTAATGGATTTACCAATGGTTTTGCTTATGATCCAATTTTCCTGGAGAAGCCTCTTAAAAATCTTTTGTGCCCCGACGTGGCTAATGTTGAGGACTTTGCTGATGGAATTGGCATTGTAAAAATTAGTATAATCTTTAAATAAGAGGAGTACAGTTTCTCTTTCTTTTTGGGTTAAATTTGCCATGGTAATGCCAGGTTACTATATGGAAACTAAGAGTTACTATATAAATGTTGGGGTGATTTGTACTGTGATTTTGTGAAAGCCTTCTTAGAACAAACAGATTAAGACTCTCACACCAGGTAAATCCCTTCCAGGACCTTCTTGATAATCCCTTCGCAGTTTTCCATCTTATTCCATACCCGCATGTCCAAAGAGGCTTTTCTTATCTGCCCAATCTTGTCCAGAATCTGGGAAAACAGCCTAATCAAATCTCCTTCTACAAAACTACTCTGCTTCATCACCTCGAAGAAACTCTGCCCGTAATAAATAGGATAGACCAAAGCAGTCATCTGTTCTATTGACCTGAATTTTTTTTCGTGATACAGATAATCATTTCCAGCTAGAATATTCTTCAGCTTGCGCAGCTGCTCATTCTGCTGGGGATGTTTGAATTCATCAATGTCTTTATATTCATAAGCCAGGCACGCTAACACCAGTAAAATCTGATATTCATCCAGTGACTGCACCATTTCTGTCGCAAATATTTCTCCTACAGTGATTTCATCTGAAAATATCTTCGCCGAGAACTTGCCTTTATCGGTAAGCTGTCCTTCATCAATATAGCCATAAGCATATAATCTCTTTACTATGCTATTATACCTGGCCATCAATACTTTAGACGGGATCTTGGCATATTTCTCACCAAATTTCTGATACGACCAGAAGCTTAATCTTAAAATATGCTCTATCTCCTCCGGAGTGTGCTGATCAATTAGGTTTAATACTGTATTGATGGACAGCTTAAATTGTGAGTGTATTGGCTCTACATCTTTTAATGTTACTCTCTTTACCTCATTATAATTGAAGCTGGGGCGGTAGAGCATAGATACAGCATAGCCTTTCTCATCAATCCCCCTTCTTCCGGCTCTTCCCGCCATCTGAAAGAATTCTTTGGTAGTCAGCATCCGAAAATTAAACCCATCATACTTGCGCAGGCTGTCAAAGCAGACCGTCTTAGCCGGCATGTTTATTCCTACTGCAAAAGTTTCCGTAGCATATAATACCCGAATCAATCCCTCAGCAAAAAATTCTTCCACCACTTCTTTTATCACCGGCAATAATCCGGCATGGTGAAAAGCTATTCCCTGCAGCAGCGTCTCTTTAATTATCTGCGTTGAAGTAAGTTTGCTGATTTCAGAAGGGGCATTTTCTAACTTGCGGTTTAATCTCTGCACTAACATAGCATCTTTAGGAAATAAATTTTTACGCGCTAATTCCCAGGCTTTATGCTGGCAGTCCTTTCGTGAAAAGATAAAGAATATCGCCGGCAGTTTGGATTGCCCCAGCTCTTGGATAAGTTCAGTATGGTTCGGAGCCGGAACCTTAAACTGTTTTTTCCCTTTGCGGGAGCGGGTCTGTTTATATTCCGGCGATTCTATTGCTTTTTTGAGTGCATCTAACCGTGTAATCCCTAGTTCATAATCATAGAATATAGTTTCTAACGGAACGGGGCGGTGTATAGACACCACAGTTCTGACTTTATGCTTCTTTATGGCCCGAATCCACCGGCTGAATTCTTCGGCATTAGGAATCGTAGCTGAGAGGCACAAAAAGCGCACCGTTTCCGGGCTGTAGATGATAGATTCTTCCCACACATATCCTCGCTCAAAATCATTGATGAAATGTATCTCGTCAAATATTACATAAGCTACATCCTTTACTTCGGAATCGTTGCTGATGACCATATTACGGTAGATTTCCGTAGTCATTATCAGGATCTTGGCTCGGGGATTAATTACAACATCTCCGGTCATCAATCCAACTTGAGCTTCGCCGTAGTCTTTGGAGAAATCATGATATTTCTGGTTGGATAATGCTTTAATGGGAGCAGTGTAAATGATTCTCTTCTCATCATCTTTATGTTTTCCGATAATAAAATCAGCGATTAAGGTTTTTCCGCTTCCGGTAGGAGCTGAGACTACAACTGAAAAATTGTTCTCAATAGCTTGGATAGCTTCTTCCTGGAACGGGTCTAGGGTTAGGTTTTTGTATTGCATGAGTTATTGTTTATGATTTTGTGATCTCCCAATATCCTCCTTTCTTCGGGCTTCCCCTAAATTCTATTTTGCCTTCTTCTTTGAGCAGCTTAATCCAGCGTTCAATGGTCCTTCTTGGAACACCAAAGCTTTTCTGGAGATGAATAACTCTTCTTCCGGGGTGCTGCTTAATATAACCATAGAGGCCATTTACTCCGCCATTTACTCCGCCATTTACTCCGCCATTTACTATATCAGATACTTTGACATTTATTTCTTTACGTTTAAAAGTGGTAATAAACTGCCGCCCAATTTCTTTGAAGTTCGTATCTGGTTCTCTGGATAAAATCAGGCCAATGCCTCTGCCCCACTTTTCTATAAAATGAATCTGGTGGAACATCTCTGCCAATAGTTCATTCCTTCGCTCAGAAACTTCTTCAGTCTTGATTTTCTCGATAGTTAATCCACCATACAGCAGACCAGGGCTCCTAATTTCTACTCTGTCTTTGAAGATAGCAATATTAACTGAATCATAAAGATAATAATCTCGGTGGCAGAATGCATTAATAATCGCCTCGCGAAATGCTTCTTTATCAATCTCCGGCACATCCACCCGATACAACCCTTCCAGCCGCATACCAGTATGAATATTTTCAAGAATGTATTTCTCCGCTTTTTCAATGAGAGTGAACAAGTCACCAGCATATTCTTGCATATCAATGGTAACTGCTGTCGTTTCTCCAAAAACAGCACAGCGTAATTTTGCATTTGGGAAAAACTTTTCTGGACTTTGGGCAAAGAGAATAACTGCTGTATTCAACAGTTTCCCTTGCGAAAGAAGATTTAACTTTTTCAAAGAGTTTTCCACAGTATCAAAATGTTTTCCGCTTTTCTTTAAGAACCATTTCAATTTCTTGGTATCAATGTCGCTTATTTTTGCTTCTTTACAGATTTCTTTATCCCAAGAGATTACATCTTTATTTTTTTCTATGATCATTCTTTCGATTTCTTTGGCACTTAATTGTCTATCTTCATCTCCTACTCTGATATAAGCTCTTCCTTGTGCGTAATACGGCACATTTTTTCCTGAGAATTCAATCTGAACACATTTCTTTCCGTCTAAAATGACTTCGTTGATTTTTGGGAAAATTTTTGGCTCAATGTGGTCAGAAATTGATTTGGAGATATCCCGTATGGTCTTCTCTGCAACTAATTGTCCGATAACTTGCCCATTTGGCTTAACTCCAAAATACAGTTCTCCTTTTTGATGTTTATTCAAAATAGCAACTATGGAAATTATCGCCTCTTTCAGTTCTGATGTTGATTTCTTCAACTCTAATGTTTCAGATTCTTTCATTTTTAATCAATGATTACAGGAAAGATTATCCCCGAGGTTAAAAAGATTACTGTTACAAGCGACCAACTAACTCTAAAAAGCATTAAAGATGTATCGGACAATTATTTTGGAGGTGCGTAGAATTCTCCTAAGCAATTGCTGGGATAACAGTTATTAATTCAATCGACTATGCACCAGAATATTCTTTAAGGTATCGCTCATGCAATGATTTATTAATTTTTCTGCCTAATTCCAACGCATCTTTTTCGGTTAGTTTAGACCTGGAGGCAATGGAATTAAGAATTCTTAACTGCGACAGCTTTTCTCGAATTGCAGCTCTAGCTACTTCAGACCAATTAATCTCTTTGGATTCATCCATTTCTTTTTTTAGCTCTTCTGGAACTGCTAAAGTTATGGTAGACATATTATCTCAGCCTCCCTTATTAAGTTTATTTAATACAGTTAATGCACAGTATATATTTAAATCTTTTGGAGGCTAAAATGACCCCTCCAACACCAATGGAGATAAACAGAATGCTTTAGGCGGCTATGTCCAAAACCCTGAAGGGGTCATATCTGAAAACATCAAAAACTCCAACGCAATCTTTATAAATAAACTCCGGTTTGAATAAGAAGTATATAACAACGAACATAAATAATTATACAAATAGATTATGTTCGTTGAATATAGCAACAGGAAATACCAAAAGGTAACTGATGTCTGTTGCTATAAGTCCGAGTTAAACGCGCATAGGACTCAAATGAGTAAGAAATGAGTAAGTGTAGTTTAAGTGTATTTCTCGGATTAATAAGAAGATATTAAATAACATCAATAACCAAACACAGAAACAAATTAAATCATGGCTGACCTAAAAACTGATGCAAATTTCAGGCACTTAGTCCGAATTGCTAATGTGGACCTGCCCGGTGCTAAATCTATTCGCTTAGCGTTGACCCATATAAAAGGGGTAGGAATCAATTTTGCTGATGCCCTGTGTAAAGTTGCCGGTGTAGACCAGCGCGCCAAAACCGGTTATTTAAGTTTAGACGAAGTAGCCAGATTAGAAAAAATTCTTAATAATCCCGGTGCCAGCGGGTTTCCTGAGTGGATGTTAAACCGCCGAAAAGATTTTGAAACTAATGAGACTAAACACCTGATAACCGGGACACTTACATTTGTGCGCGATAATGATATTAAGAGATTGAAGAAGATAAAGAATTTGAAGGGAATGAGGCATTCTTTAGGATTACCCGTGAGAGGACAGAAAACTAAAGCTCATTTCAGAAAGAACAAAGGCAAGGTTGTAGGAGTAGTTAAGAAGAAAGTTACGCCCGGAGCTGCCGGCGGAGATAAGAAAGACGACAAGAAATCCGGCGGAGACAAAAAGCCGGATAAGAAGAAATAAGTGAATTGCTATGGGAGACCCCAAAAAATCAAAAAAACAGTACAAAACCCCGGCTCATCCGTGGATTAAGACCGAAATAGACGAAGTCAAGCAGCTCAAGAAAGAGTACGGCTTAACTAAAAGAAAAGAGATATTAGTAGCTAGTTCCTTCTTAAAAAAATACAAAGATATTGCTAAAAGGTTAATTGCAGACAAAACTGCACAAGGCGAGAAAGAAAAAACACAGATGATGGATAAGCTGCAGAGATATGGCTTGCTGCAGGCTGGAGCGAGCCTTGATAACGTTTTAAGTGTCCAGCTTAAAGATGTGTTAGAGCGCAGGATACAGAGCGTATTGTTCCGCAAAGGGATGTGCCGCAGCATGAAGCAGGCACGGCAATTTATCACCCATCGGCATATTATGATCGGAGAAAAAGAAATGACTGCACCATCTTACCTGCTTACTTCTGAAGAGGAAAGTAAGTTAGGGTTTAAGTCAAATTCCACTTTAGCGAATGTTGAGCATCCGGAAAGAGTTAGCGTTCCCAAGAATACGGCTAAAGAGATAAAAGAAGAAGCTGCTGCGTTGAGAAAGAAACAGCCCTTTGGAAGAGGAGGGCCGCAGAGAGGAAGGAGAGAAGGCAGCAATCGGGGGATGGGGAATAGGATGGGAAATCGAAGTGAAGGTAATAGAAGTAGTGGCAAGAGAGGAGAAAGCAAGACTGAAGTTAAGAGGGGAGCTAAATAAACATGAGAACAGATACTGCTTCACAAAGTTCGCCGAGGCCTCGAGAAAGGTTTGGAAGATATGAGCAGAGATATGATACTCCTGGACAGAAAATTCGCTGGGGGATTGCTCATATTTTATCTACTTATAATAATACAATTATCACTGTTACTGATGTTACGGGTACGGAAACCTTAGCCCGGTCTAGCGGAGGGCAAATGGTTACTTCAGATAGGTTGGAGAGTTCTCCTACGGCGGCATTAGGAGCTGCTAAAAAGGTGGCAGAGCTCTTACGCGAGAAAGGAATTAATGGATTGTATATCAAGGTGAGAGCCCGAGGCGGGAATAATATTTCCAAAAGCACCGGGCCGGGAGCGCAGGCAGCTATACGTGCTTTATCCCGGGAAGGATTCAGAATCGGAAGAATTGAAGAAGTAACTCCTGAGCCGCATAATGGGTGCAGGATGAAAGGCGGAAGAAGAGGGAGGAGAGTATAAACAAGAGGAAGGAGAGTATAAACGAAAGGTATTATTCATCTAATCTCAGAGGGTGCAATAACATGGCCATAAAACTGGAAAAAATCAAAGATGAGCGCAAGAAGAACAAGTTATTATTCCTAATAAAAGGCACTGATGAAGTTTTTGCCAACACTCTAAGAAGGCTTATTATTGAAGAAGTTCCCACTTTAGCCGTAGAAGACGTAGAAATCAAAGAGAATAGTTCCGCTTTATATGATGAGATGTTAGCGCTGAGATTAGGATTGATCCCGATTAAGACCGACTTGAAAAGTTATGAATTGAAAGATAAGTGCAAGTGTGCCGGCGCCGGATGCGCCAAGTGTGAGTTGAAATTAACCCTTAAAGTTGGCAAGAAAGGCTATGTTTATGCTGAAGATGCGCATAGTGCAGATCCTGAATGTACTTTTGTGTATCCTAAGATGCCCATTACCAAATTACTGGCAAAGCAGAAAGTAGATTTGAGCATGACTGCTGTTTTAGGGCAGGGAAAAGCTCATGCTAAATGGAGCCCCGGATGGGCTTTCTATAAGCGAGAGCCTTCGTTCAAAATTGAAGGAAAAGTAGCTGATGCGGAGAAAATAGTCAACGCTTGCCCTTTAGGCATATTTGAACCGAGGGGAAGTTCAGTTGCCATAAATAAAGACAAATTGTATGACTGCCATGAATGTTTGCAGTGCGTGGAGCTGGATAAAAATATCACCTTTGAAGAAACTGGAAATTTCATTTTCACTTTAGAAAGCTGGGGGCAGTTAACCTGCAAAGAGATACTTAACCAGAGTGCCGATATTTTCCTGGCTAAAATCGAAGAGATGGAGAGTTTAATCTAGACATGGCAAAGCGAACCGGTCCAAGCAACTATCAATTGGGATTATTGTTAGACCAGCTTAGGCCTATTGCTATTAAAAGCAAGTTCTGGAAGAGAGTGGCAGAAGAAGTTAATAAGCCGACGAGGCAGAGAAGGGAAGTTAACGTGTATAAAATTGACCAGTTTGCCCAGAATGGCGAGACGGTTTTAGTGCCGGGAAAAGTGCTGAGTGTAGGAGAGTTAACTAAGAAAGTTGATGTTGCGGCGATGAACTTTTCTGCTGGCGCCAAAGATAAGATATTGAACGCCCAAGGCAAAGTTTTATCTATTGCTGAGCTGCTGCATAAGAATCCGGAAGGAAAGAAAGTTAGGATATTAGGGTAAGATAATTACAATCAATAATCAGTTAAATAACCATCAATTACAGTTATGAGGAACAACAACCATGACTAAAATATATAATGGCGAGGGCTTAATCTTAGGGAGAGTAGCTAGCGTAATCGCTAAAGAAGCCCTGTTGGGAGAAGAAGTGGTGGTAGTTAATTGTGAAAAATTAGTTATTAGCGGGAAGAAAATCAATACCGTTGCTAATGAGAAATGGAAATGGGACCGCCGGGGGTATCCGTTAAAGAGCCCTAAGTACAGCCGCCGCCCGGATAAGTTGGTAAGGCTGACTATCCGCAGGATGCTGCCATGGAAGAGCGCCCGTGGTAAAGATGTTTATAAGAATATCAAGTGCTGCATCGGGGTTCCGGCAGGAATGGAAGGGCATAATATGATTCAGCCCAAAGGAGCACAGGCTAAGAAACTGCCCACGTTGAATTATATGACTGTAGGCGAGGTATGCCACAGCTTAAGCGGAAAAGATTATTAAAAGAATAGTATTTGTTTAGCATCATCAGGTCGAAATCATTACGATTAACGAAGCGAGTGCGTCACGGGGGGATGCCCCCTACGGGGACGCAGCACCTTCGAGATACACTGCGAGGATTTCGAAGATGCTAAACAAATACAAAGAATATTAAAAGATTACTAGGTGAATATTTATGAAAACTATCATAACTAAAGGAAAAAGAAAACAGGCCATTGCCAGAGCAGCGTTAAAGGAAGGCAAGGGTAAAGTAAAAGTAAACGGGGTTCTGGTTAACGATTATTTTAATCATTATCTGGCGCTGAGAGTCATGGAGCCATTAATTTTAGCTGGCGAGCTGGCTAATAAAGTCAATGTTGATATTAATGTCATTGGCGGCGGAGTGAGCGGACAAGCGGACGCAGTTCGTTTGGCTATCGCTAGGGCTTTGGTTGAGTTTGATAAGAGTTTGGAAACGGTGTTCGGTGAGTATGATAGGCTGCTATTGGTTGCAGATGTGAGACAGAATGAAACATCTAAGCCAAACGATTCCAAGCCCAGAGCGAAACGGCAAAAAAGTTATCGATGAGGATACAAAAAATGATAATACCAATCCGTTGTTTCAGTTGCGGCAAGCCTATTGGGCATCTCTGGGAAGAGTTCAAGGAGAGAAGAGAGAAAGGCGATGACGCCAAGAAGATTTTGGACTCTTTAGGTGTGGAGCGATATTGCTGCCGCGGCGTATTCTTAGGGCATGTGGAATTGATTGATATTGCCGGAGAATTTAAGAGAGGGTAAGGTTCGGTTTGGCGGGTTGTTTTATTTTACCTCCGATAAGTTATGTTTTAGACTAAAATTGCTCCTACTATTTAAATCTTTCGGTATTTTTATCATTTGAGAGTGGTTTCAACTCTTCAGGAAAGCTTATATACTTCTATACACTTTTATATAAAATGAGTGAAGTTAGGGTAAATGTAGAGTATAAAAGTATTTTTCCGCAAACCTGGAAAGACAGCGAGAACCGGTCGGAACATGTTATTGACCGAATGCAATTGCGAGGGATTGGCATCAACAATATTAAAGAAGCGGTCAACTTCGGAGCAAAGACTCTTCGCGAGGATGGAAGTGTGGTAGCGAGGCATAAATGGTATGCAGTGATATATCGCGAGTTTGACTTGCCCACGTTTAAGAAAATTTATCCCATTACGGTGTTACTAAAAAAATGAAACCTAACACCCCTAAAATTCCCTGCCCCTGTGGCGGATGGTTGGAACTGAAGAAAGACAAAGTAGTCCAAGAGGGGATAGATTGTGGTATGCTTAACGTAGAGGTATGCAACAAGTGTCAAACTACCTATTTGCCGGAAAAATCAATGTTGGTGGTAGAAACCAAGCTTAAAGAAGCGGGGTTGTGGGGAGTGGAAAGGAAAGAAGTAAAATTCTGGAAGACCGGAAGCGCAGTAACTATTCGCTTGCCGACCAGCCTGGTTAGGAAACTAAATTTAGACCAGGTGGAGAAAGGATACCTCTCTCAGGAAGGAAAGCATAAGCTGGTTATAGAAATCTAATGGACGCGCCGGGACTCGCACCCGGGATCTCTTCGTTGCGAACGAAGCATCATAGCTGCTAGACCACGCGCCCAATAAATGATACGGCTGCCGGGAAATTCGGTGTATTAGACTATCGAACCCGGACATGGAGCTTTTTTCGAACTTTAAACCTGACGAAGTCAAAAGGTTGCTGGGAAGCTCACATCATACCACTAGATCACAGCCGTATGAGTATTAGTGTAATCGGTTTGTTATTTAAATCTTATTCTAATAAAAGTTTTGTGGTCATCAGAATGTACTTGTTTTTGGGTTATATGCACATTCTAATGTACTTATCTCCACTCTGAATGCCCAAACTGCACCAATAAATCAAATCCTGAAACATTAGGAACATCACAGGCACCGTAACAAGAGCCTGCCCAGAAAGTCAATTTAACTGCTGGAAATTTCTTCCTTACTTCTTCTTGAATATCTTTTGCTTTTGGTTTCAATCCGTCAGGAAGCTGCACCAAAACTGTGTTAGGCTTATGAGTAGAAATTGCGGTAAGTAATTTTTCTAATTCAAGAGCAAGCTTTAATTCAGCCATAACTATTTCTTCTCTTCTTTGTCTTCATCAGAACTGTCTTCGTCCCTTCGGACTACTTTAACTGCGTCCATCTTTACAGTTATAGGAATTGGAACTGCTGCTTCCAGTAATTCAACTACTATCTCTTCTTTGGGCTTGTTGATTCTCATCACTTTGGCGTTTTCTCTTTTGAATGGCCCGGAAATGATTTCTACAATATCGCTTTTCCGGATGTTCATCTCCACTTTGACCTGCTCCAGCATATGCTCAATTTCAGTATAAGGAATTTCTTTCTGAAGCAGGCCCCGGGCATATGATACTCCCTGCAAGGCTGCTTCTGCTTCTTCCATAGAAGGTGATTCGATAAAGATGTAGCCTCTCATCCCGTGCGGGCGTATAACTGCATAAATGCCGCAATCGGGTTTTCTCTGTAGTTTGGATACCAGAAAGTCTACTACTTGATCTTCTCGGTTAGCAGCAGTTCTTACTCCGAATATCTTTGATTCAGCCATTTTTATCCGATGTATTCGACTTTATGATGTTAAACAAATCTTATCCGATTAATAACATCTTGAGCAGGAAGATGATAAAGCCAATTGCTCCTATAATTGCCGTTCCTATAGCCGTAATCTTAAGCGTGTTTTTATATTCTTCGGTAGTCGGCTTCTTAGTAACATGCAGCACCCTTATTGCCTCTTTAAAAAAGCGTTTTACCTTTCCCTGCGGCTGTGCTTCAACTACAGTCTCCTCACTAGGCATCTGTTCTTCCATTATTCCCAGAAAACAGGAGGTTGATTTATAAAGCTTTCTTTGGGGAATTTATATGTTCAAAATTTCAATTCATAAACTCAATTCCCAGCTCCGTTTCCATGGCCTGCTTCTTCTTGACCATGTACTTATTCCCTTCGCCAAAAATCTGCTCTGATTTTACGCCGGTAATGATAAGCATGGTTCTGATAGTCTTCTCCAAGTCTTTGTAGATCTGCGCCCCCCATATTATCTTAGCATTAGGCGATAATCTCTCGGCAACCGCTTCTACTATCTGCCGAGATTCATCCAAAGTCAGGTCTTCCCCTCCGGAAATGTTTATCAACGCTGCCGTTGCAGTAGAGATATCCACGTCTATCAACGGGTTATTCAGCGCTTTCTGCACCGATTCTTTAGCCCGGTCCTGCTCGCTGTCTGATTCTCCCATCCCGATTAAAGCCACTCCACCTTCACTCATGATGGTTTTAATATCAGCAAAATCTAAATTAACCAATCCGGCTTTAGTTACTAATTCGGCGATGCCTTTAACGGCATTAGTTAAAATTTCATCGGCTACTTTAAATGCCGTCTGCAAAGGCAGATGTGGAGCCAATTCCAGCAGTTTTTCGTTGGGGATTACGATGAGGGTGTTGATGCTTTGCTCTAATTTCTCCAAGCCAATCATGGCATTTTCAAAGCGGTGCGAGCCTTCCATGGTAAATGGCAGGGTAACTACACCCACACTTAACATTCCACCTTTTCGGGCTAACTCGGCGATAAACGGAGCAGCACCAGTTCCGGTTCCTCCTCCTAAACCGCAGGTGATAAATACCATATCCGCACCTTCCAAAGCTTTTCTTAAATCGGACTCGTTTTCCCTGGCAGCCTGCTCTCCCACTTTTGGATTAGAGCCAGCACCCAAGCCATGGGTAAGCTCTCTTCCAATCAGGATTTTTTTATCAGCACGTGTATATAACAAATCTTGGGCATCAGTATTAACTCCGATAGTTTCAATTCCATGGACACCCACTTCAGAAATACGGTTGATAGTATTATTTCCGCCTCCACCACATCCTACAACTTTAATTCTGGTTTTTTGTGAAGATAAGATGCGTTCTAATTCTTCATCAACTTCTAAAGCGATTTTGGAATGAGAAACACCTTCAGTTTTGATACCGGAAGAACTATTCTGAAAACTAACTTTAGAACCGTACTGGTCTGAGTTTTTATTTCCGGAGATAAACGTATCCATACTATCAGCCTCATCTCTTTTTAGCAAGTGATGTGGTCAAAAATAATAGGAAGCCTTTTATAAAGATTGTTATAGTGAAGAAATAGAGTGTGGGATATAGAGGTTCAGGAGGATAGCTTTCACAGAATTAGAAGCAATGTATTTAATTCCGTATTTCCATCCCCCCGTAATTATCAAATATGCTAATCCTCTCCACTCAAACCGTTAAAATCCATATAATATTTAACTATCCTAATCAATTCTGCTTATCATAATCAAACGAAATATTTATAAACACCAAGATATTCTCAACCCTATGAACACCATCCTGCTCTTAAAACAACTGGACTTATATCCTATCTTCGCTGAGAAAGATGTTCTCAAAATAACTAAAACCACTAAAAAATATGTCCGTACTCTTCTTTCCCGCCTGCTTAAGAAAGGCTACATCTATCGTATTGAACGAGGCAAATACAGTCTTTATGACGACCCTTTAATCTTTGCTTCCCACTTAGCTAAACCTTCTTACTTAAGCCTCTGGACGGCTTTGCGCTATCACAATCTCACCCAGCAGCAGCCGCAAAACGTGTTTGTCTTAGTAAAATCTCCCAAACGTAAAATTACTCTGCCCAACATCTCCATTAATTTTATCGTTACCAAACAGTTTGGGGGTTATAAGACAGAACGCTATCGTGATTTTGATATTTTCGTGGCAGAACCAGAAAAAGCCATCATTGACGGTCTTTTGGCCCGTTTGCCTATAGAATATATCCGCGAGGCTATAGAACTGAACCAGAACCCGCAAAAACTAGCCGAGTATGCAAAAAAGACCAAAAATCGCTCATTAATTAAAAGGCTGGGTTATTTATTAGAAAAATACAAACAAAACTCTTATGGCTTAAAACCATTAGATTACAATTATGTTCCATTAGATTATACCAACAGAAAAGGGAAGAAAGATAAGAAATGGAGGTTAATCTTATGATAACCCGAAGAGCTTTAGAAGAGCTGGCACGTAAGCAAAAGCTCTCTTTAGGCAACGCTGAAAAAGATTATTTATTAGACTTAGTTTTACGCAGTATTGCACAACATTGCCCCCACACATTAGTATTCAAGGGCGGAACTTGTCTTTACAAATTTCACCAACTTCCCCGTTTTTCCGAAGATCTGGATTTTAGCGGAATAAAAATGCTTGATATTAACGATTTTGTAAAAAAGATTCTTGCCGATTTAGAAAAAGAAGGAGTTTACGCTAAAGAACATACCCGTAAAGAGCCGTATAATTCCGTTCTGATAACTTTACAAGTTAAAGGACCATTATTATCAGAAAATCCCAGCAGTTCTGCCAGCGTGGGAATTGACATTAATTTTAAATCGGAAGTGGTGCTTCCTATCGAACAAAAGAAATATGTTTCAATTTATCTCGGTATTGGTGAAATTTCTATTTTGGGTATGAAACCGGAAGAAATGTTTGCAGAAAAGCTCCGTGCCCTGCTCACCAGATTTAAAGCCCGTGATCTCTTTGATATTTATTTTTTGATAAATCAGGATATCTGGGCTTCACGCGAGCTAATTCAAGCTAAGATGAATTATTATCAGGAAATCTTTTCCCTGCCAAAAATATTAGAAAGAATAGATGTATTTGAACCAATTTGGGATAAAGAAATTTCCGGACTCACTAAGAATACCCTTTCATTTGAAGCAGTTTCTGCACACGTAAAACAAAAACTAAGAGAAAAATATGCATGACCCTCACCGCCACTCACCTCAATTACTATTTTACCTGTAAAAGGAAGCTCTGGCTCTTTGCTCACCAGCTTAACTGTGAGAAAGAGTCAGAGTTGGTAAAGATTGGCCAGGTTTACCATCAAGACATCAAAGAAGAGCCGATTGAAATTGATAAGTTTGAATAGAACTATTGTAGGATTGAAATATGGTGTAATTTTGTACTTAACAACTATTCCTTTTTCACTGCTTTATCTTCCTTTTTCCCAATCTTAATTTCCTTCAGTCCAGTCAGCTCTGCCAGCTTCTTTCCAATCATCTCATTGAGCTGTTCCGGAAAGTTGAGGGGCATAGTAACATTAGCACTTTCCTCTTTCAGTTCCACACTGATTTTATCTGCCGGCACTTTCAGCGAAGTATTCAGAAAGGCAATTATCTGCTCTGTAGTGTCAGTGAGCTTGCGGTGAACTTTCACCTCATAAACTACTTCTTTTCCGGCTAAAGGATGATTGAAATTTACGGTTACCCGGCCTCCGGAAATTCTCATCACGGTTCCCATCTGCCCGTCTACGTCGATTTGTAATCCGGGGTAAGGCTCCATCTTATGCTGTTTGAACGTGCTCATTGGTACAATCTTCAGGTTTTTGATATCTCTTCTGCCAAAAGCATGTTCAGGAGTAAGTGTAATGGTAAACTCCGTGCCAATTTCTTTGCCGATTAAGCTTGTATCTAATCCCGGAAGAATCTGCTGTTCGCCTACGCAGATAATTATAGGGCCGAATTTCTGCTTTTCCGAGAAAAAATTATTCATCTTAGCTACATCTTCTATAGTAGTATCAAAAACGGTTCCATCAGCAAGCCTGCCGGTATAGTCTACTTCTACAAAATCGTGATGCTTGACTTGGTCTGTCATGAGGGAGAATTTCTGGGAGGGATTTATAAATGTTTAGTAAAAAATAGGGTTGCGTGGATATTAATTCTTCCTGATTAAAACATAAACTTCCTTTCCAAGTAATTCTTTAGGGGCATCAATCTTTGCGCCAGTGCCAAACTTGGTGATCGTTTTTTCAAATAAAAAATTCTATATCATCTAAACTAATTTGTATCTTACTTCAAACAACTCTCTACAAACCCGTCGAACAAAGGCGCCGGATGCAGCAGTGAACTCTTAAACTCAGGATGCGCCTGGGTGCCGATGAAGAATTTATGCTGGGGAAGCTCTATGAATTCAACTAATTTTCCATTAGGGCTCATTCCGCTGAAAACTAGCCCTTTCTCCTGCAGAATCTGGTGAAAAAGGGGATTTACTTCATACCGGTGCCGGTGCCGTTCAGAGATCTCCCCGACATTATGATACAATTCCCTTACTCTGCTGTTCTCGGTTAATATAGCGGGATACTCTCCTAACCGCATGGTTCCTCCTTTCTCCATGATATTCTCCTGCTCGGGAAGTAAATCAATAACCGGATATTTTGTGTGGGGGTCTATCTCAGTAGTATGCGCTCCATTTAACCCGCAGACGTTCCGGGCAAATTCTATCACCGCTAATTGCAGCCCGTAACACAGCCCCAAGAACGGAACATGGTTCTCTCGGCAGTAGGTTATAGCTTTAATCTTGCCTTCCACTCCACTGGAGCCAAATCCTCCTGGAATAATAATTCCTTTAATCCCAGACAAAATTCTGCTTATATTTGCTTTAGGCTCTTCCAACTCTGGAGCATTTATCCACACCAAATTAACTTTGACATCATTCTTGGAAGAAGCATGTTTAATGGCTTCATGGATGGAAATGTAAGAATCTATCAATTGAAAATCACCAATTTTTAAGTATTTTCCTACAATTCCTACGCTTATTTCTTTCTTGGGGTTTACCAGGCGATTTACGGCGCTTTTCCATTCAGACCAATCCGGAGTTTTTTTGGGGTTCAGCCCTAAGATTTTCATCAGCTTATCTCCCAGTTTTTCTTTTTCCAAATCTAAAGGAATGACATAAAGAGTATTGGGGGTGTTATCCCCGGTTACGTCTGGCATGGAAATAATGTGGTCTGAAAGGATGTTAGAGTATTGCTCTATCTTTCTTTTCCTGGGCTCATCCAGGGCCTGCTTTCCCCGGCAAAGTATGAAGTCCGGCTGGATGCCTTCTTCTCTTAACAGCTTTATGGCTAATTGTGTGGGCTTGGTTTTCATCTCAGAGATATGGCTGGGGACGGGCAGATAAGTCACTAAGGCATAACAGATGTTTATTTTTCCGATCTCGTTCTCTAGGCTTTTCATGGCGAAGAGAAAAGGGATATTTTCATAATCGCCCACCGTTCCGCCAATTTCTATTAATGCAAGGTCGAATCCGGCTGAAGCTTCTTTTATCCTATTCTTAATCTCATCGGGGACATGAGGAATAAACTGTACGGTCTCTCCCAGAAAGTCCCCTCTCCTCTCTTTTTCAATCAGCGTTTTGTAGATCTGGCCGGTAGTGATGTTGTTTCTTTTGGGGATAGGCTGTTCTAAGAACCGCTCATAATTTCCTAAATCCTGGTCTATCTCTCCTCCGTCTCCGGTAACCCAAACTTCTCCGTGCTCTGTCGGCCGCATGGTTCCGGCATCGCAGTTGATATAAGGATCTATTTTTATAGCTGTAACTGAAAAGCCGTTCTCTTTGAGAATTCTTCCGATGGAGGCGGTGGCTACCCCTTTTCCCACCCCCGAGATAACTCCTCCGGTAATAACAATGTATTTAGTCATGAATCTACTCTTGGTTCTTTAAGGGGTTATTAAAGGTTACGCAAAAGTGCAAAATTCACTTTACCTCCTTCTAAACTTCCGTTCCAGTTCCTCCACTTCCATCTGCCAATTACGCTTGGCGAACGTGAGCGGGCATGCGCTTCGCTTAGCCCACTTGTTACTGCTACTACTTTCTTCTGAACTTTTTCTCTAGCTCTTCTACGGATACTTTGATCAACACCGCCCTTCCATGCGGGCAGGTGTAAGGGAACTTTGACTGTGATAATTCATACAATAACCTCTGCATCTCCGTTATCGTCAGCGTATCTCCGGCTTTTACGGAAGCCCGGCAGGCCATCCGGGTAATTATTTCTTCCTGAATCTGCTCCAATCGGTTTTGGTGCTGGTGCAATTCAGAAATAACTTCAAACAATAGTTCTTGGGGCTGCAATCTTCCAAATAAAGTAGGAATCGCTTTTAGCACAAAGGAATTCTCGCCAAATTCTTCCAGCACAAATCCCAGCTCTTTTAACTTTTGTTTATTCTCCTCTACCAACAGCTTTTGCACCGGAGTTAGCTCCAGCACCTCTCCTCTGAGCAGATTTTGCACGGCTACTTTTTGGTTCATCAACTGTTCCATAAATCGCTCATACAATACCCGCTCCTGCACTACGTGCTGGTCAATGAATACAATTCCACCCGGAGTTTCAGCTACAAAGAACGTTTTGTGTACCTGTCCCAGCAATCTTAACTGAGGCAGCTTGTCCGATTCAGGAATGGTATCAGCAGTAGGAATAATGATGGGTGAGCCATAAGTAAAATCAGGAGTAATCTCGGGGACAATCTCTTCCCCATAACTTACCGCTTCGCTTTCTTTTACCTGTAAAGCACTTTGCTCGCTTGGTTCAAACGCATATTTAGAAGCCCCAATTCTTTTTTCTTCTCTTTGCGCTTCTTTGTTATCTTCTTTCTTCAGCACAGTTCCAAATGTAAGCTGCTGTTCTGCCTGAAAGTCCATCACCGGCAATAAATCATTTTTTCTGAGCGTTTCTCTTACCGCGTTAAATACTGCTTCTGCAACTTCTTTTTTCTGTTCAATTTTTATCTCGGCTTTAGTGGGATGAACATTTACATCAATTTTAGTGGGGTCCAAAGTCAGGTTTAATACAAAAACCGGATGCTTGTTTACAAATAACAACGAATGATATGCGTCATAAACCACTTTAGTCAGTTCCTCATTTCTTATCCAGCGTTGGTTTACAAATAACGATTGCATGGTTTTATCGTTGCGGGCATCGTAAGGCTTAGAAATAAAACCATAAACTTTTATTCCAGTAATATTATTCTCGTACTGCACTTCCAGCAATTCTTTGGCCTGCTCTACTCCATAAATAGAAGCAAGATTGCTGCGCCAGTCTTCTACCGATGGCGAGTTAAGCAATTCTTTCAGCTCATGAATTAAACGGAAAGAAACCTGCGGATGAATCAGGGCATATTGTGTTACCACGTCTACGATATGTTTCAATTCTACCGCATCGGTCTTTAGAAATTTCTTTCTGGCGGGAGTGTTAAAGAAAAGATCTTCAATTTCTATAGTTGTTCCTTTCTCTGCGGCTACAATACCTTCATTAGTGACAATTCCTCCTTCTACCATCAAGCTGAAGCCTTCTAATGCTCCTTTAGGTTTGGTGGTAAGGGTTAATTTAGAAACGGCAGCAATGCTGGCTAACGCTTCTCCCCGAAATCCCAGAGTTTGAATGGCAAATAAATCGTTGATGTCTTTAATCTTGGAAGTAGCATGGCGGAGTAACGCTTTCCCGGCATCTTCTTGCTCCATTCCTTCTCCATTGTCAGCTACTTTGAGCAGTTGTTTTCCATAGTCTTTTACTTCAACGATAATTCTGGTGGCATTGGCATCTAACGAGTTTTCTAACAGTTCTTTAATTACTGAAGCTGGCCTTTCAATTACTTCTCCGGCGGCGATTTTGTTGATGAGCTCTTCGGGAAGGATGCTGATTTTGGGCATGGAGCGGTTAATAACTACAGAAATTTAAAAGGATTTGGGTGGTAATGTACATATACTCAAGTTCATCTATGTTTAGCTACTTCATCTAGAATGATTCTTTCAATTTCCGTTATCGTCTCCTCTCTCCCGCCGAGAGTCATGGTAACGGCTCTGGTGGTAACACCTTGCGGTTCAATATGATAGGTGTAGGCTGTACTTTCCCGGTCATCAGACCATTGGTTAGGTGCAAGAGTTTCTTTGCGTACTAATTCTGCATTGAACTTTACTTTCAGAAATTCCGATAATAATCCCACGTCATAAAACCCATAATCTCTTTCATCATCAGCTATCTTTACTATCTTTTTTATCATAGATTATTTTAATCCAAGTAGTATTTAAGTATTTGGGTGGTGGAGTGAATAAACTTATTTCTCTCCCTACTTCTCCTCTTCCTTCTTCTCTTTCTCTTCCACCGGCTTCATGGTCGGAAAGAAAATCACGTCGCGGATAGATTCAACTCCAGCCAGCAGGACTACCATCCTATCTACTCCAAACCCCAATCCTCCCGTAGGGGGAAGCCCGTATTCAATCGCATTTACAAAATCTTCATCCATAGGATGCGCTTCTTCCGCTCCGGCGCGCAATTGCTTAGCCTGGTCTTCGAGTAGTTTTCTCTGTAATAAAGGGTCGTTTAATTCCGAATAAGCATTGCACAATTCTGCGCCCAAGCAGAACGATTCAAAACGCTCGATCAATCGGGCATCAGTTCTATGCCTCTTGCACAACGGCGTAGTTTCCAATGGATGATCAATAATATGAATTGGCTGAATCAACTGAGCTTCCACCAGATGCTCAAACAGTAACTGCACTCCTAATCCCCACGAAAATTCTCCTTCAAAATCTAGGCAGTGCTGTGATACTAATTCCATTAGCTCTTCTTTACTCATCTTAGAAGCATCAATTTTGCCGTATTCTTTCAGGGCATCTAACATGCTCAACCTTCTCCAGGGAGCTTTGAAATCTAGGATTACTTCTTTTCCCTGATAATTGTGCTTTACTTGAGTAGTTCCATTAATGGCTAAGCACGCTTTTTCGTAAATCTGTTCCATATATTCCATCATGGTATTATAATCAACGTAAGCTTGATAGCATTCCAGCATGGTAAACTCGGGATTATGAGTGGTATCAGCATCTTCATTGCGGAAGTTTTTGCAAAGGGTGAATACTCGTTCAAATCCGCCTACGACTAATCTTTTCAGGTACATTTCGGGAGAGATGGAAAGGTACATCCTCATATTCCAGGCATTAATGTGCGTCTCAAAAGGCTTGGCATTAGCGCCGCCGTATATGGGTTGTAAAGTTGGAGTTTCCACTTCCATAAACCCTTTCTCGCGGAAGAATTGCCTAATCGCTTCAATCATTTTGCTTCTTTTAACAAATGTATCTCTGCGGTCAGGATTTACAAATAAATCTACATATCTCTGCCGGTATCGTAACTCAATATCTTTTAATCCATGATACTTCTCGGGCATGGGCAGAACGGATTTACACAATAGCTGGAACTTCTTGGCTTCTACGGTAACTTCGCCCATCTTGGTTTTGAAGATGAGGCCTTCTGCTCCGATAATGTCTCCTAAATCAGTCTTTTTAGAGAATAATTTGTAAGTTTCTTCGCCCAGATTGTCTAAATTGAAGTACAGCTGCACTTTTCCGCTCTGGTCCTGAATGTGCACAAAGCTGGCTTTTCCCATCACTCGCTGAAGCATTACTCTTCCGGCTACGGAAACGTATTCTTGAGTATGGTCGCCAGGGTTAAGCTTGAAGAACTTTTCATTGATATCTTTAGCATGATGCGTCTGCGCATAGGTGTACGGATAAGGATTTACTCCCAGGCCCCATAACTCATGGAGCTTTGCCAGCTTGCTCTGGTCTAGTTCTAGTTTTTTGGCCATATCCTGAGGTGATGGGGAGGATTTTATAAAGATTTGTGTGGAGAATTTACGTATGCTCAATCAGAAGAAAGGCCTAACTTCCAAAAATTCCCTAAAAATTAGGTATTAGGTTTCAAATTTCTTTATTTTACTAGCTTTAATATTTTGTTCACTTTCTAGAATTTGCGGCAGTATATCTGAATCCTGCAGCAACTCTATGGTTTCTTTCATCCCTTCATACTCTTTTTTAAAGATACAAATTAGTTGTTCGCTGGTCATTTTTCTCTAAAAGCAGCCTGATTTGATTAATCTTTTGGTTGATTTTGTGATTATTTTCCCGCTAGTGTTATACTGAGTGATATTTGAGTTGTGTCTAAAACTTTCGTCGGAAAATGGTGGTTTTTAATCTATTTCTTTGCAGCATAAATATCTGTTGGGGCGCCATTAAACCATTTAATTCTTTGAAGATGTTCTAATTCTTTAAATCCGATTTTATAAAGATTAATTAATGTTTCTACATCATCACCACTACAATAGGTGAATACAAACAAACCACCCGGCTTTATAACCCGATGTCCTTCTTTAGCAATCTGATAAGATTCATTTTTTAAATGCCAATGATCTGTTAATACTCCGCTAGAGATTATATGTCCAGCATATGCAATATCAAATGATTCATCTGGAAAGGGCATCTGGGTAGCATTAGCGCATACTTTGTTTGGTTTGTCCAATTCTTCAAGGGAATATAATAACTTTGAATCAAGATAAGTTATATTCACATGTGGAAACTCTCTGCCATATCTATTAACAAAATCAGACCCCTCGTTACCTGAGCCAATATCTAATAATCTAACCCCTCTTTTTGTAGGAAAACTTCTAGAATTTCTGATTATTTCAAATAGTTCCCTATGGGCAGATTTTAGTCTCTCAAATTTTGGTTTTCCATTTGAGTCTGGCCAACAATCCGCTACAATTCCTAATTTACCTGTGAGAGACATTTTGTGATTTAACCTTCCGTTAAAGAATAATTATTCGCCCCTTCCGGCTTCGGCTCCAGCTGAGGAGCAGCTTTCCGGAAATACTTTCCGATTGGTTCATATAATGCCTGCCAGATACTTTTCTTGGCTTTGGGAGGCTTTGGGATTTGGGAACTGAAGTAATCGAAAGAAATACTACTAAAAGTAAGCCCCCAATATAACATTTCCACGGCTGTTACGATAGTGTGATATTCTTTTATCGTTCCCGTGTAGTTTTTTGGGAGAAATGTTTGGTCGCCTATGGTTAACCACAAGCCCATAGAGGAATAAAATAATATTCTCAGAGGTCGTTCTATTCCCAATCGAGGTTCAATTGCTGTCCCTTTAAGAGCCAAATCAGTCTCGAGTCGTTCTAACCTTTCGCAATCTTTTGATGCGCTGTTTAACCAGGCAACTCCCACCATTGAAAATACCGCTCCGGCAGCCATTCCCCACCAACTCATCGGAGAACGATTAAAACTATCCAATGCAGTATAAGTGCCAACTCCGACAAAACATATTCCTTTTGCTTTATCACACATCGTCGCCAGCTCATACTTGCTCCAGCCATAATTCTGGTAAGCCCAATTGGTAACTTTCTCATACTGCTTCCAAGTTGCTTCGTCCACTTTGGTGAGGATGGATTCAAGGCTCATTTTGTTAGTGACTCTTTATTTATAGTAAGTGACACTACTTTTTATACAAAATGTCACTTACTTATAGATAATTGTGTTGATTATGTTATATCACTTAGCAATTATCTATATTAGAAATGCGTTATTGATGTCACCAGATTAACGCATTTAATTACCTGAATTTTGCCTGGTTTTTATACACTAGGTTTTAAAATATTCTTGTCAACAGCTTTCATTATCTTTTCTTGTTCTTTTGTTAGTGTGACTATTTTTTCAAATTCATTTTTAGTTTTTTTATTTTTTAAGCATACTTTGTATGCAGTGGAAAGTTTGTCAAGTGCGGATATAGCAGTTATCTCTGTTTTTTTTAGTTTAGTTTCTAATAAACTGATAAGCAAATATGATAAATAACAGATAAAAACATGGGATTTGACCCTTTCTTCCAGCCAATGTTTTATTGGCTTGAGTCCCAAGACACTTTTCATCGACCGAAATGCCTTCTCAACTTTATCTTTCTCAAAATAAGCTTTGACGATTTCCGCGATAACCAAATTTTTGGTTGAAAAAATAACCGAGCAGCCATCATATTGTTGTGCTTCTCTAATTGCGGTTTCATTGACGGTAAAATCTTTGTTGAAGAATCTTTTTACCCCCTCGGAGATTGGTTTTCTTTGCAGGAGCAGCGCTTGCGCCTTATTGATTTGGTCTATTCTTTTTTCCTTGTTAATTCTTGCTTTCTCCTCGTTAAAACACAAGACTAGCTGGCCTCTAACACTGCCATAGTAATATTTTTGTTGGATGCAATAAAGGACAGTGTTTTTTAGCCGCACTCTATTTTTCAGCTGCATAAAATCAACTTTTTTATTTAATATTTCATCTACTTTCTTTTTGACATTTTGTTTTATAGCAAGTCCGCAAATCACTTCAAATCCTGCTTTTTGGGCATCTGAAATATTATTTTCAGAAGTTACTCCCCTATCCCAAACAATCGTAACATCTTCGATGTTTAAGTCATGAAATTCAACGAGAAAATCCTGCAGTGTGCGGGCATCAAAGATATTTCCGTCAAATGTTTTATGGAAAATGGGAATGCCTTCTTCTTTTGTAACTGCAAGCCCAATCTGAACTTGCGGATGATGGCTCTTTTCTTTGTTATGGCCCTTTTTTGCAATTGGGCATTCAACCCCATAAAAATAAACGTTAGTCACATCAAAAAAATATCCTTTTGGCTGGAGATTATAAACATCAATCACTGACCTAAATATCTTTTTCTGGATTACATTAAAATTTCTTTCGTCTATAGAATCAAGCGAGTTATACAATTTTTCTTCAGAGACATCACTAATTCTGAGGATATTATGCAAATCTGTCCTCACAAACCAATCTTCCATCTTGTTTACGCTTTTTGGATCGAGACAATGAGCATATACCATGCTCAAAAGATAATCACCGCAATCGCCCAGAAATTCAGAGAGATTAATCTGTTTTGCTAGTTTATTCAGAACAATCAGTGGGGCCCAAATTTTTACGCCTGTTACGTCGGTGTTTGCTATCGAACCAGACAAAATTCTTTTACCATTTAATTCTTTCCCAACATAACGGATATGCTTTTGCACAACCTTTCCATTTACCCACCTATTTTCTACTTCTGCAAGATAGGTATACTTTCCATTTTTAATTTTACGTATAAATGACATAGTGGATAGTTATACACTAGGACATAGTGGATAGTTATACACTAGGTTATATAAATACTTTTCGGTTTTTGCGACAAAAATGGGGTTTTTTAGACGGAATACGTACAAATCAGAAATTATAAATTCCTAGTGTACAAAAAATGCTATGAATTCAGGTAATTACTTATGTCATCGAGTATAGATATTCCATCACCGCTTTATTAAATTCTTTTCCGGCGGCGTTTGCTTCTTCATAGCCCAGCTCATAATCCCTCAGGTTTGAGTCAAAATAAACTACTAAATCTTTGGGTTGGATTTTTTTAAACCATTCTTCGAAAGGGCAGTTATTAAGCAAATCTGTGTATTGGCCAAACTTTAGTTTAGATTGCCCACACCAACGGGAACCGATACGGCGTTCAACTTTACCCCACCGAGGAAATTCTTCTCTCAGTTTCTCTAGTACTTCTGATGGTGGTCTCCACATCCTCTCCCTAAATGATAATTGAGGATCACCACAATATTCTTCATACAACCTAACTATCTCTACTAAATGCTCTTCAGTTAGCTCTTCAAGTTTCATTTTTTAGGGTTCCTCCGTTTTATCTTCTTCTTTTACGTTTATCTTGTTCTCTTCCTGAGTTTCTTTAGCATCTTCTCTCTTTTCTCCTCTCACCCTCCTCTTCATCAGCTTATGCACCAGATGCAGCGGCTCCGGCAATTTATGTGGATAAACAATGGTCTTAGCTACAATATTCAACGCTGAACCTAAAGTAATTAGATGTCCGGGTGTAACGTAAACTGGGTTGGCATGTTCCCGCGTCTTTACTTCAAAACCGCAAATTTCGTTATGAAAAATTATCTTTCCCAATTCTACTTTTCCCAAATTAAGATTAGGTGTAATTCCAATAGTGGGTTTATTCAGCATCAATCCCAAATGAGATGCTACACCCATCTTTCGAGGATGAAGTATGCCTTCCCCTTTTACCAGAATCACATCCGGCTCATTTTCTAATAAATTATACGCTTCAATCATAGCAGGCATATCGCGGTAAGCAGAATAACCGGGCTTGAATGGAAGCGGATCATGCAAAACATAACTTTTTTGTTCTATTACTTTTAATGAAGGGAATTCACATACTACTACACAAGCCAATAATTGGTTAGGAGAAATAGGCAGAGTATCAATTCCGGCAATCTTCTTCACAGTACTAAAGCCATCTCTTAGGATTATTTTGTGCGCTAATCTAAGCTGCTCTTTTTTAAGTTCGAGGGTCTCCATGATTATTCACCTATTTTATGAGATAATTTGGCTGAAAACGGGCTGTATTTATAAGCTTTTCGGAGTTTAACTACTTAATGGTAGAAACCAGCGTTACTTTGCTTAATAAGAAAACTATTTATACTCCATTATTAATCTCTTCTATCTGAGGCAAAAAAGATGGTGATGCGGGAGCAGGATAAGCACTTTTTGTGGTCGTTATTTGTAGCTCTAAGTGTAATTCTGCTGTGGAAAGGCCTGTGGGAAGGGATGTACGAATTTATGGAATGGATTAGGCTGCCGCAGTTGGCGGATCCGTTTGTTTTCTTATTCTTGGGATTAGTGATGCTAACTTTCTCAGGGATAATCTTCAGGGAGTTCGATCCTTTGGATGGGATGGATAAATCAGCAAATAAAATAATGCACCACATTCATAATCATCCCCGCAGGCAGGAGTTTAAAATCAGGTATTACGACAAAACCCAGAGAAAGCACTTTGCAATAAGGGGAGATGCACTGAGACAAGTAGAGCGGGGGACATTAATTGTAGAGCATGAAAATGGAAAGCAGGAAGCATTTATTCCCGTTCATCGGGTAGAAGAAGTCTTGCAAAACGACAAAACCTATTGGAAGAGATAAAAACAGAAGAAAAAACAAAATAGATCTACAAAAAATGATGCTGTCCACAGAAAGAATAAAGAAATACTTCTGGTCCATCTTCGGAGCTATCGGCATTATTGCTTTCTGGGCAGGGGTATGGGAAGGTATTGGAGGATTGCCCTATTTGGAGAAAAGTTGGATTAGCTTGTTAGTCGGGTTGATTTTACTCACCATCTCCGGACTAATCTACCGTCAGTTTGATCCATTAGGGGAAGTAGAGAAATCAGTTCACAAAACGCTTCATATGGTGCACCGCCACCCCCGTAAGGAAGAGTTTCATATAAAATACCATGACCGGATGAAGAAAAAAGAAATCTTTTTAAACACAAGACAGCTAAAAAATATTGAGAAAGGTTTCTTGGTATTTACAGGGAAAAACGGGAAAGAGGAGTTCATTCCCATTCATCGGGTTACTCATATCTCGCATCGGGAAAAAACCCTGTGGAAAGCTTAATTTCATAAACAGATACACAAAATAAATGCAGATAAGTATAAATACGCCAATACTTTGTTTAGCATTAAAGAGGTAAAAAGAGCATGGTAATGCGGGAGCAGGACAAGCATTTTGTATGGTCGTTGTTAGCGGTAACTGGAATGATCTTAGCTTGGGAAAGCCTGCTGGCCATGCTGGGGAAAGTCCCGTACATCAAAGACCCCCGGGTTGGATTTTTTGTAGGGTTTGCTATTCTTACTTTCTCCGGGATTATTATTCGTGACTTTGACCCTTTAGGCAGCTTGGATAAAGCCGTCCGCCAGACCGTTAATCATGTGCATAATCACCCCAAGAAAGAAGAATTTGAAATTGTTTACTATGATAAGTTGGGGAAAAAGAAAATTTTTCTCCCAGTCAAAGACATCAAGCACATAGAAAGAGATAGCATAGTGGTACATTGCAAAAAAAGGGAAGAGGCATTTATTCCCTTGCAAAGGGTGACTGAAATAAACCAGAACGGAAAAATTTACTGGAGGATGTAACTTTAAGCGGCAAGAGTAAATTTTGAAACATGGTTTCCCCACAAAAAATAAGATATTATTCCTGGTACGTGTTTGGCATTTTAGGCGCAGCCATATTTTGGGGTGGGCTGTGGGGAAGTATCAATGGAGCAATAAGCAATCCTCCTCTGACTTTTCTCATAGGAATGGTCATTTTGGCTTTTGCCGCTATTGTGAAGATGAAGATGGACCCATTGGCAGGGGTGGAAAAAGGAGTGCATGATGTTCTGCATATGGTTCATAAGCATCCCGAGAAACATAAGTTTCATGTAAAGTATTATGACAAAGCCAAAGGTAATCACATCCTGATCAATGGAAAAGATATCCACGAAATCGAGAATTCTTTCTTGGTGCTAAAGAACAAAAATGGAAAAAGTACTGGGGCACAGGAGTCATTTGTACCATTCCACCGGATAAAAGAAGTTCTTCACGAGGGAAAGAGTTATTGGAAGGGCTAAGAAGATGGAACCTGCGCTTAAGAAATCAAAGAAGAAGGGCATCACCCCGTTAATGGCTACTTTCTTGCTGATCTCGTTTGCAGTAGCCGTAGGCGTAGTGGTAATGAACTTAGGAAGCGCTCAAGTGGAAGAATCTGCCCAGTGCCCCATTAACATCGGATTGAAATTATCTAATATCGGCGGACAGGATCAATTGTGTTATGATGTGGGAGCTAAAGAATTAAAATTTACGCTGGAAAATGGGATAAATATTAAAGTTGAGGGATTGATTGTGAATATTATTGGAACGGATAAAGCGGAGTCTTACGAATTTAACGAGGCTAAAGTAGGTAAAGCGGGAACTTACTTAGGGAAAGCGGATTATGATTCTGCAGTAGCCGGAGAGATTAGGCAGTTAAAAATATCTCCCAAAGTTGTGTTGTACGATACAGAGCAGATATGCACCGAGCAGGCGCTGGTGGCAGAGATGGTGAGGAATTGCTGAGGAAGTAAATGGTATTCAAGAAAGGTGAGTTGAAGCTTCTGTGGCCATTTTATCTGAATTATTTAATTTATGGGCTGTCTATAATGATAGTTCCATTTATGATTATCTATTTTCGGGAGCTGGGTTTCTCTTTTCTGCAAATTCCAATTCTCCCGTTTTTTTGGGCACTAGGTTTTGAATAACCTTATTCTCTCGTCGAAACTATATATTGTAGAATGGAAAAATTTATATATTTCTAGTGCCCACATGAGCACCATGAGTTTTACAAAAATTGAAATTAGGGGGAGTAAAGAATATGCTTATGAAATAACTAGCTACTGGGACAAAGAAAAGGGAATGTCCCGGCAAAAAAAGAGATATCTT
>JACRPH010000012.1 GCA_016214025.1 Candidatus Woesearchaeota archaeon | reverse complement strand
TTCCAGAATCGTTATGGCGGAACCCAGCCTTCACGATTTTTTCTGAAGACTTACAAAATATACATTGAATCATATCAATCACCTCAAAAAAGAAGCATAAGACACTACTATTTAAATATATCCCGAAGATTAAACACAATCCCCCCAGAATTCCTCTTAAAACAATAGTTAAACGCCTCCAACTTATTCCTAAAATAACTTTAAATCTGTATTATGCTGGTTTTAGTGGAGAAAACTACCAGACGTTACTTTCTTTGCTTAATGAAGGAGTAAGAACGGACTTAGCTGGCAAGGGTAGTTCGCTGCAAGGATTTTATCTCTGGACAACACCGGAAATGGCAATAGAATCGGCAAAAGAAATAAATGTGCCTCCGAACCAACACCTGTTCTTGCTTCAGTTTATCTCTAGAGTTAATCCAATTGATTGGGATATGAATTACGAAGATTGTTACTCTTTTATCCTGGCGTTTATTTTTGGAAACAAAAAGCTACTAGAAACACTTCCGCCAACGGACCTTTTTGTGCCCGGATACGGTCAAATTAAATCCTGGACCTTTTTGAAGAGAGCGGGCAATCCTTTTTTTGGGATAAGACCTAATCTGCACTTTATAGTTAGGTTTGATAATGGGGAAGATGTTGCGCTGGAGGGACTAAGAAGATGGCGCCAGGTGCTTCCCCGGGACGCGGATATTTTAGGAACCTTCTTTAACTGCTTCCAAAAGCATTATCCGGAGAAGACTTACAAGTATGAGTTGAATGTATTCAAAAAAATGAGTAAGAAAGGAATAGGTCTTCAGTATGTTGGTAAAACGCCCCTGCGGGCTCACTCTTTCGGCATAATTGTAAATGGGAAGTGGCTAAAAGGAGCAAAAGCTAAAGCTTACTTGGGAACTCAAATAATTAAATTTTCCTCAAACTGATTCAGCATCTCTTTCTATGGGGTTGGTTTTCTTATTTTGAATGAAAATCCGGTAGGAACCATAATTAACTACTGCCCCCTTTAAGGATCCTATTCCTGCCGGCAATGGTGGGGGGGGTGAAACTCAAAATTCATAACATTTATAATCAAAATGGACTAAAAATGTCTGTTAAAAAGAGTTCTGATAGAAATATGCAACAAAATGATGGATGAGATTAGAGGATAGTACGTTAAATAACTCAAGAAGTTAAAAATAGCTGGAGGAAAACAAAATGGCTTACGACAGAAGGCATGATGGGCGGGGAGGTGGAGGCGATTATCAGGAACCAAAAATTCTGGATTTTAATATTCCCGGATGGATTGTGGGAAGTGCAGTGGGAGGAATAACTGCATTGGTGCTGGGATTAACCACATGGTATAATGTTAATCCGTCTGAAGAAGGGGTCGTCACCAGGTTTGGGGCGTATCACCGGACTGAAAAAAGCGGTTTTCATGGCAAGCTCCCCTGGCCGATAGAAAAAGCTTATACCATTCCTGTGAGCAAAGTTTATCGTATAGAATTAGGTTTTCGCACTTTAGAAGATGGCAAGTATGAAGATGTGCCCACGGAATCTCAAATGCTTACCGGGGATGAAAACATCGTGCGCTTAGACGGTGTAGCACAATTTCAAATCACTGATACGGCCAAATATCTGTTTAATGTGAGGGATCCTGAAGGGACTATTAAAGACGCAGCTGAAGCAGCCAATCGCCAAGTGGTGGGAGATAGCTCTTTTGATGCTACCGTAACCACTGGAAAACTGGCCATTCAAGATGCGATTCAAATCCGGTTGCAGGAGATTGTAGATACTTATGATATGGGAGTAAAGATATTGCCGGTGCAATTACAGGACGTTCTTCCACCTGAGCCAGTAGTGCCAGCATTTCAGGATGTAGTTAATGCTATCGAAGGGAAACATCAAAGAATCAGCGAAGCGGAAGGATACCAAAAAGATATCATTCCTAAAGCCAGGGGCCAGGCACAGAAAACTCTTAATGATGCGGATGCTTATTATGCTAGTGAAGTTGGCCGCGCCAAAGGAGAAGTAGCTCAGTTTTTAGGGGCTTTGAAAGAATATACTGCAGCTCCTGAATCAACTGAAACGAGGTTGAAGATAGAGATGCAGGAATGGGTTTACTCGAAAGCGGAGAAAGTGATTGATGGAACTGAAGGCGGGCCGTTAAAATTTTTAGATTTGAAAGCAAAAGCAGGTCATGATACTGGAAAACCGGAGGTGGCAAAATGAAACTTAAAAATTTATTGTTAGGCGCAGGCATAGGCTTAGCTGGATTGATTGGAGTTACTTCTACCTCTTACGTGGTGGATGCTACTGAGCATGTGGTAATTACCAGAATGGGAAAACCAGTGAAAGTAGTAATAAACCCCGGGCCTTATGCCAAGCTTGACCCCAATATGCAAAAAAAGATTGAGGATTGGAATTCCAGTCTTCCAGAAGCAGAAAGAGTGGAGATCGAATATGAAGCAGGATTATATCTGTTTGACAAGCTTCCTTTTGTGGATACGGTCAATTCTATCGATTCTCGAGTATTGGAGTATGATTCTTCTCCGCGAATCGTAGTTACGAAAGATAAGAAGAAATTGCTGGTAGGGAATTACGCTCGTTGGAGAGTAGAAAATCCAGTGGTGTTTCTGCAAACTTTGCTGAGTGAAAGTGCGGCTTTGCCCCGGTTTGATGACTTTGTTTATTCTGAAGTGAGAGAGCAGGTCGGTAATCAGGATTTAATTGAAGTCGTGCGCAGTTCAAACCAGCCCATTCGGACTGAAGAGGAGGAAAAGGCAGTTTTAGGGTTGAATCCGATGACCAATATTTCGGGAACGGCAACTGCTTCAGCATCCGGAAGTAAAAGTGATTCTACTGAGAATTACCAGTATCGATGGGCTGAGATTAAATATGGCCGGCCAGAGTTACTGAAAAGAGTTACTGAAGGCAGCCAAAAGAAGGCTAGCACTTACGGACTGAATGTTTTGGATGTACGGGTAAAAACCGCAGACTTGCCCCCGGAAAACGCTGACAGTGTGTACAAGCGTATGTCAGCGGAGAGAAATAGGATTGCTACCCAGTACCGCTCTGAGGGAGAGGAAAAATATATTAAGATCCGCTCTGGTGCAGATAAAGAGAAAGCCGAGATAGAATCGGCCGCATTAGAAAATGCTGGAAAGAAACGCGGGGCTGCTGATCAGGAAGTGTTTCGAATTTATACTGAAGCCCAGCAGCAGAATCCCGGCTTCTTTGAGCTGTGGAGAACCAAGAAAGCTTATGAAACTGCTTTTGGGGGAGAAAAAGGGACAACTTTAGTATTGCCGGCGAATACTTCATTTAACCGCTATTTGAAGTAATTTTTTCTTTTTTCTTTTTATTTTCGTTACTTATATAAACCCCCCTAGAATGCTTCTTATTCCATGAAACACAACCTTGCCATCACTTCAATTCTGCTAGTTATCTTCCTCCTTTCTCAATTCTTAGGAATTGCTATAGTTTACAATTACATCGACGTACAAAAGAGTGCGGAAACCGGTAAAACTGAATTTGAAGCTTTGCCGATTGGAGAACGTCCGCAGATGGATGAGCAATTCTCGTATATTCCGATTATCATAATGGTAATTGTGGGAACGTTCTTAGTATTATTATTGATGAAATACAATCTGCAGTGGGTGTGGAAGTTATGGTTTTTGGTAGCAGTAGTTTTGGCGTTGATAGTGGCGTTTACTGCGTTCATTCCGGCAAAATATGCTTTATTCGGCGCTCTGGTGTTTGGAGCATGGAAAATATTCAAGCCTAACTTCTGGGTGCAGAACTTTACTGAATTATTTGTTTATGGGGGATTAGCAGCAATTTTTGTGCCGGTGTTTAATTTATGGTCGGTAAGCGTGTTATTAATCTTAATTTCCATTTATGACGCTTATGCAGTATGGAAGTCCAAGCATATGATAACTTTAGCCCAATCGCAAACCAAATCTAAGATATTTGCCGGATTGTTGATCCCGTATGTGATGAAAAAAGGAAAACTATCCTGGCCTAAAGCTAAGGAAAAAAACAAAATTACTGAAGTTGCCACTGCCAATAAAACTGTATCTGCTTCCAAGAAAGCCAGAATGGCTATGCTGGGCGGCGGGGATATGGCTTTTCCATTATTATTTGCCGGAACGGTATTAAAGCAGTGGGGGTTGTGGCCAAGTTTGATAATTCCTTTCTTTGCGTTACTGGGATTAGGCGCATTATTATTCTGGGCCCAAGAAAAGAAATTCTATCCGGCCATGCCGTTTATTTCTGCCGGATGTTTTTTAGGGTTGGGAGTGGCGTGGGTATTGGCGTAGTTTTTCGTAGAAAGCTACTTTTTTTGTTTTTTCACGCTTTTTGGGGGACAGTATTTGACAGATATCTTATCATCGCTAACGGTCAAACTCGTGGTATAATCCCTGGCTAGGATTTGTGGAATATCAATTGAGAGCGCGGATTCTCAAATAAAATCTTTTATCTTATGCTTTATTTCTTCATGTGTGAGCCAAGCTAAAAGTAATATTGCATCTAAAGCAGCGTAAAAGCCCGAAACTGCTCCGGTAAGTAATCCTAAACTAAAATCAGCCGTGCTAAACGGCCACAATAACATGATGCTGCCTTCCGGGCTGAGAACTAAGTCAAGGAAAATATGCAAGAGTATCCCGAAAGCTACTACTAAGAACAATATGGCTAATTTCTGCTTTTTGTCGCACCATAAAATAATCCCCAGAATCAGGAAAAGTAACGCAAACACTGGAGTATGAGTTACGGTACGGTGTGCCAGCCAAGTGGCTGTAATTCCGAATTTGCTTAACCCCCAGCTTAATGGAACATCAATATCCGGCAATAATCCGCCTATTCCTGCAATTAAAATGGTGAATAAAGTGAAGTGTTTTTTGTGTTTGGTGAAGTAATCCCGGTAGAGATCTACGCAGATAATGCTGGTTAAGACATGAGTAACGGCGAAGGGCATATTAGCAAGGAAAGAAGAGAAAGATATAAATGTGATGGTTTACCTCATCCTCTCCAGCGTCCTCTTTACAATATCCTGAGCTGCACTTTTATCCGTTATTACATGCACATCTATCTTTACTTTTTTATAAGCAACCTCATTCACAAAAGTGGTTATCTGAGCTACTTTAGGCTTAGGAAATAAAGTGGTGGAGAAAGGATGGTTGTAAATTTTGTCCATGGCATCTCTCAATTCGCGAGGAATATTTATCTGTACTATCTTATCTCCAATTACATACAGATAAAATGGCTCAGCGCAAGGAACGCCCAGCTTGGTCTCATAATTAAAAGTAGTTTTATTGTAATATGCTATCATCTTATCTAATGGTGATTTATGGTTTACCAAATAATAGATTTTCCGGTCTTCGCCTAATCTTTTTAGTAAAGCCGTCTCTTCTTTAGACAGCTGCAGATACAGCAGATGGGAAAAATGCGCTACTACCACTTTACTGTCTCCGAAAATTCCCCGCTCCAGCGCCCGCATCAGCATAAAAAAGCCTTCATGGATGGAAGGAAGAACAAAGTGGGTGCTATCTTTATTGATAAGCATAGTCTCTTTTTTATTAAGATAAGATTGCTCTAGGATTTGATAATGCTCTTTCATGCGATGAATCCACTCCGGGTTAAGCGAGTAATGCATTTCATCTTTCAGGAGGACGTTTTCGCTAACTAGCTGGTTAAGCAGCTTAAAAATAGCATGGTAAGTTAATGGCTTAACGTGGCGTATTTTGTTATGAACGCCTCTTGCAGTTAATTCTATATCTATGGACAGAATATCTATGATCATCTCTTTGGTAGGAGGATTTTTCTTTTCGGTGGGAAGCATCAATCTGTCAAAAATGGAGTAATATATAAACTTAACTAAAAAGTTAATAAAAGTTTAACCATAGATATTTTAGTTAATATTATTTTTTAGCTTATGTGCCCGTTACACTAAAAGCAAAACTGGAAGAGTTATGTTCACTTAAAGAACGAACTAAGTCATTAGAAGTTAACCTTGCAGAAAGCGAATGGGATGATGCTGAAGCAAAAATATTACGAGAATTTTACCACCAAAACCAATTAGCTTATGCTGTTGCCGGTGGAAAAGATTCTTATCAAGCCAGAATTGAATTTATTGAAGAGAAATACAACACTTTCTGGAGGAAAATATGGATGCCCCACAAAGATGAAGTGTTTGATAAAGAAGTTATCCAAGTTATTGGCTCTATGAATGGGGTGGGTGAATATAGAGATATTTATGGAAAATCCAATATTAATCCAAATCTATTTACTACAAGTGGAAGAAGAAAATCTATTCGTGGCCCTGATTCACTTGCATTGGCAGGAGGAGGCGTATTTAGTTTACTTGGGACAGTTATATTTTATGGCGGACCACATTGTTATTATCCGGAAACTGTGCAGTGTTATGAAAAAGTTACGGGAGGTGCTTTAATGGCATCATTTGCAGTACTGATATTACCATTCTTTTACGGAATGTCTAAGTTTTACCATACTTTTGGGATGAGTTGTAATTTAGATAATTTAAGAACTGCAGCACAAAAAACGGATGAATTCTTAAGACAGCATTATGTTGAGATATAAAGCTATAAATCCTACTGCATAAACTTCCGTACCGCCGGATGCATGTGCAGGTCACAAACCTTTTGGCTCACTTCGTTCGCAAAATGTTTGACCGAAATTCCTTCAAGTGGGGTGCTCGCTTTGCTCGACCCCACGACAAAAGCCCTTTGTGAGACTAACAATCCTGTAAACCTTTTGGCTCACTTCGTTCGCAAAATGTTTGACCGAAATACGCTCAAGTGGGGTATTCACTCCGTTCAACCCCACGACCAAAGAAGCCACAATTTTACTGCATGAACTTCCGTACCGCCGGATGCATGTCCATCATGTGCTGCTTGGCTATCTCTTCGTAGAACTTATACACTATCATCACCGTAAGCAAGATACCCGTTCCCCGGGATAATGCCCCGCTTAAGTCAGCAACTGCCGCTAATGCTCCTACTGCCGCTCCGCCTACAATCGTCAACGGCCAGATATACCGACTCAAAATTTTCTCCAAGATCCGTTCATCTCTTCTAAATCCAGGCATTTGTAATCCTGCCGCCAGAATATTCTTGGCCTGGCTCTTGGCATCCATCCCTGCCGTCTGCACCCAAAATACCCCAAATAAAATTGAGCCACCAATCATAATTAACATATAAGTAAATGCCTGCCCAAACTGCACCCAGCTAAAGCTGCCCGTAATGAGATTGTTCACTAAATCAGGAGAGCGGATCCAAAACACTAACCCCGATACAGGAGAATTTCCGGAGAACGTGCCTAACAAAGGGAGCCCCCAGTTTTCCAGTAATCTTCCAAACAATTCGATATTAGCTACTAAAGCGGCAGTCAAAATAACCGGAATATTAGAAGTATAAAAGAAATTTAACGGCCATCTCATTCCATAACCTCGGACTTTTCCAAACGCTAGTGGAATTTCTACTTTCATCGCTTGACAATACACACAAAAGGCAAATACCACAATCGTAGCCACCACACCAGATAAAGCCACCATAGCATTAGTAGCATCGCCCATAGCTAAAAACTGGAATAACGAAGGAATTGCTCCCGCCGCCACATCCGGCTGGTTGGGAGATGGCAGGAAGTTAAATGCCCGGATAAAAATCTGCTGTGCCACCCCCGCAGCGATAAATAATGAAATTCCCGAGCCGATACCCCACTTAGAAACAACTTCATCCATAAACATAATAATAATTCCGCCTAAGATTAATTGTATTATCAGCACTATCTGCATCTCGGCAAAGGCGGGAGTTCCGGCCAAGGTTGGAGATGGAGCCAAGCCGCCCATCAACACATATATCCCCGCTTCAAAAATAATGAACCCAAACGAAGCCAACTTCTGCAATCCCTGAAACCTCTTCCTTCCTTCAGTGGTAGTCAAGTCGAGCTTTAACATTCCCGTTCCTGCTAACAGCTGCAGTACAATAGAAGAGGTAACCAAAGGCCCGATACCCAATGAAATTATGCTTCCAAAAGAAGCACCTAAAATGATAGACAAAAATTCAAACTGCTGCAATGCATTCTCTCCTAATCCAAACAGGGGCACAAACCCCATCACAAAGAAGATCACCAGAATAATTACGGTCCACTTGATTTTCTCTTTAAACGGGAGCTTCTTCTCCTTCGGGCCTCTTACTTCCGGCAGGTTTTGAATTATTCCCTCAAACCAAGACATGTTATGCTTCCTCTTTGGCGGCGTCTTTACTACCACTGTGTCCGGCACTCTGTTCCCTAACCACTTCCCCGCCGGCAGCTTTAACTTTCTCCTCTGCTTCTGCGCTGACTTTCTCAGCAATAATTTTAAGCTTTAAATCAGTAGTTCCCGTTCCCAGCAGTTTGTGGCATCCTAATTTGGACAAGTCTATAACATAAACTGCTCCTTCTTTTACTGCTGCACCGGATTCAACAAATGTTGCGATAGTCTTAGAAGTGAATTCTCCCACATTAATCCCTTTACTTTTCACCGCACCTCGGCGGGGCAGGAATCCTTTAGCTCGGCCCAAGCGGAAATCTTTCAATCCGGCTTTCTTCTGTCCAGCTCTTTTACCGGTTCCGGCTCTTCCGAACCCGCCTCTACTTCCAGAACCGCGCCTCTTCTTGCTAGAACCGCCGCCATTAGTATTGCTTCCCCGATATCGGCTTACTTTTCGTTTGCGATTGACCACCATGTTACCACATCCTTCTAATTAGCTCATTAATTTTTTCCCCGCGATAGCCTAAAGCCCCGCCGGCATTAAATCCAACTTTGATCCCTTTTCTCTCAAACCCTTTCTGGGGCGAATTCAGGCGGAAATAATTCTTATATTTCTTCCCATTAATTTCAGTAAAGCGATAGGCATATTTCTTCTTCGAATCATGGGTTCTTCCTTGATACTCTTCTCCTCTCTTGCTGACTAATTCAGTATAAGTAGCAGGGTCAATCTCTCCCCAGGTGACATAATCCTTAACTTTATGGATCATTCCCCGATACACTGAATTATTAAGGACCACCACTCCCTGATTTTTTCGGAATAAGTTCAGTAATTCCAACGTATCGATAATGGTTTGGGGCGCATTAGCCGTTCCTCTGATTTTGATTATCATAAACTTAGCGCCTCCGGCTTCAGAAATAGCTGCTTTTTGGTTCCCGCTTTTAACTTTCTTTTCTACAACCATTTTACTGCTCTCCTACCGCTTCAACCGTATTTTCCCTTACCGAAGCTTCTTTTAATTTTCCTTCTATGATCCCTCGTTTAGCAATATCTTCCGGCCTAACTTTTATCTGGGATAATTTCTTAAGCGCATCATAAGTGGCATGAATCAGGTTCAACTTCGTCCCGGTCTGCCCTTGAGTCTTGCTCCATACATCTTTAATTCCAGCTAAAGTTAGGATTTTAGCCATCTCTTTTTCTACGCATAATCCTTTACCTTTAGGCGCCGGTATTAATTCGATTTCTACTGAACCGCACTTTCCCGTAGCTGAAAAAGGAATGGAGTGAGCTTGCCGGCAATTACATTCCCAACTGCCGCATCCTCTGCGCACCCGGATAAAGTTTAATTTAGCATTTCGGCGTGCTTTTTCTCTGGAGGGAACCGTCTCTTTGGCTTTTCCTACTCCAATTCCCACATAACCATCTTTGTTGCCGATAACGGCGCAGGTAGTAAACTTAGGCTTGTTGCCTTCAGCCGTCTTCTTCTGGGTTTGCTTAAATATTCTTCTCTGTCCGCCCCCAAACTTGCCTTTAGCCTGGCCGACTAATAACAATTCTTCTCCCAAATCCTGCAGCAATGCATCTATGATGCCTGCTTCTAATATCATATACCCCTGATTGAACAATTGCTCGATATCTGAAATTTCTCCCGACTTAACTTTCTTGCCTACGTCAGTAACCGGTTTCCAATCAGATTCTTTAGCCTGAACTTCTTCAATCCCTTCCAATTTCTCTTTCACTTCAATGGGCTCAGCTATAATTTTAGCCATCTCTTCCGGAGCTTCTTTCTTTCTAGGAGTTTCTTTAGCCATTTTATTTAATCCTTAATTTTTGATTTGACCTTCTTGAACGCATCAACCACTGCCTCATCGATATGTTTGCCCATAATTCTTTCCTCAGTAGGAAACATGTCATCTCCGTGCGGGACGTTTAATCCGCCATCCAGTGCCCCTTTCAGGAAAGCATAAGTCTTGCTTTTCTTCAACGGAGATTTTAACCCGGCATCTAATATGGCTTCAGTAAACCCTTTCTTAACTGCCGCCTTGGCAATTAACAATCCGGTAAGATAAGCTGCAGGAAAATTCTTCCCAGAGTAATTCCAGCCTAATTTTTTCAATGCGGTTGAATCGGCTCCGGCTACGACCTTATCCCCTTTCTCCTCAAACTGGATTAATTGGGATATAACTCTCTGATTAGTAAATCTTACCACTAACCGAAGTTTTCTGGAAGCTAACAATTTCAAGCGCTGTTTGTAATTGGTCTTCTGTTCTCTTCTTCTTCGGTACAAGATGGTTCTTGGTTTCTTGGAGGTCATTTTAGTTTATGTTTTTCGGATTTTTTTAATGATTTATGATGGTATTTTTTTTATGGGGCATTT
>JACRPH010000056.1 GCA_016214025.1 Candidatus Woesearchaeota archaeon | reverse complement strand
ATGGACACTTGTATCGTCATTGAACCGGGTAAAAGTTGGTGTTCCATCTCTTGTCAAAACAGCTCTGATTGTGAACCATTAGGGAGCCATACTTTTTGTGGAGATGATAATTATTGCTATTCAGTTTAATTAACTTTTTTTCTCCTCTTTAAAAAATAGCAATCTTTATAAACAACAAACATTTACTCTTGTTTGATAGATGGTAAAACAAAAAGATGTGAAAAGTAGAAGTAGCAGAAGTTATTTAGGGAAAGGGTGGTATTCTAAATTAGCGATAATTGGTGCCATCATCATTTTAATAATCGGAGCATTTCTATTTGTAAATCTCAAGTCGGTTGGAAAAGCCATCGGAGACTCTTGTGAATTCGGAAAAAAAGAGTATACCTATTGTCCAGATATTGGGATTGTAGGTAGTGATGGTCTGGGAGTTTATCAGGAGAAAACTGCTATTGTATCTCTAAAAGAGGGTAACTGTGACAGTAATGAACAGAAGAAATCATGTCCTGGTTTTTGTAATGCGGGATATTGTATTAGTAACACCGCAAAATATTTGGACTGTTTTGCTCCAAATTCAGTAATTAGATTGAATGATTTTGACTCTCTATGCCAACCGTTAACTGGGCAGCAAGACCCGAACAATAACTACAACTGGATTGATTGCGAAGGTGAATGGAAAGGTACCGTAATCAGTGGAAACGAAAAATTCTACTGCGGCGGCGACAAGAAATTCTACCCCTGCGTTACTGAGACCGATGGAACAGCTTACCCTAAGAGTTCTAACAAACACCTCTGCGTCTCTAAAGAGAACAAATGGGTGACGTGCGATGATAAGCTGGATAAAAAAGATTGGCTGAAGTTAGATGGCTTGTTTTTGTGTCGAGGTTCCTATTGGGATAAGTGTAATGTCACTAAAGTTTCCACTACTAAAGTATACTACTGCTCGAAAGACGGCGATAATAAATGGAAATGGAAGGAGTGTACTAAAGCTGGACTCTCCGCCGACTTTAAACAACTTTGCCAGCAAGAAGGAACGACGTGGAAGTGGGCAGTTTGTGGTAATACCGCCGCCACCAATAAAAATAAGAATTCTCTCGACGGTAAATATTACTGTGATGGAAGTACATGGACAACAGTAGGAACAACAGATCTTTTTGTTAACGGGGTTAAAGAGACGTGTAACGCAACTAACATCGGAACTCATGCTGAGAACAGCTTCAAATATTGTGATGGGAAAGAATGGAAAGATTGTAATGATACCACCGATCATACTTTCTCTTCTGATGGGAGAGCTCTTTGTAGTAATGGAGGATGGCTATCTTGTACTACAGGAACACACAATAAAAAAGCATTGTTTTATGGTTCAGGTCCCCATGGAGGAGAATTCCTTTGTGACGGTGAAAAAGAGACCTGGATAACCTGCGATGCTTCAACTACACCAAAACTACTCTTCGGTTCTTATTCATCATCACCTGACCAATTCTACTGCAGTTATAAAGGAGACCATTACCAATGGCAGAAGTGTAACTCCACTAAAACGACTCCCGATTTAATTAGCGGGGATAATACGAAGATTTGTAAGAGCGGAAATAAGTGGACTGCTCCTGCTGCCTTCTAACTGCCGAATGTGGGTAGAATAAATTTTCTTCCATAACATTTATATATCAGCTTCCTATTCTCCGGTAGTAAATACATTTTATGGAGGTTTTAACATGGCATTAAACGATTTGGTTAGGAAATTAGGCTTAGGATTAATTGTGGTAGGCTGTGGCAGTGCCGGAGACGAGTCTGCTGCTGGCTGTAAGAATGATTCTGACTGCAAAGGGAACCGAATCTGCATTGATGGGGAGTGTGTGGAAGAAGGAAGTAATGGGGGGAAGGATACGGTTAGTGAGAAAGATACAATTCCTCCTAAACCAGAAAAGCAATGTTATGGCCCTTGGCTATGGCAGGAATGCCAGCAAGGCGATTATGGAAATTGTGTTGAATGGAGTGAGACTTATACTTGTCCCACCTCAACCATTTGCCGTGAAGGAATCTGTGAAGAAATTGTATGGAACTGTTATAATGGCCCGGTGTTGAAGCTGGCTCAGGTTTGTGATGGTTCTGAGGATTGTCCATTGGGAGATGATGAGGAGAGTTGTGAATCTATTACAGAATACTGTAAGGATTTATCGGAGTGTTTTAACCCCTGTTCTAAAGGTCAGGATTACAGCAAAAATGAAGAGTGCTGGGTCAAATGTTGGGCTGGTGCTAGCCAACAGTAGATGACCACATTTTCCCTGAACTGTTTATTTTATTTGAACAAAGATAGTTTGGTAACACTTCACGACCAAAGTTTTATTCTTTCACGCCTACATTTTGAATACATTTCCACAAAATGGAGAGATTTCGCCCATTTTTAGAGCCTGCAGGCTACCAAGAAAATAATTTTATAGTATTTCTTGAGCAGTTTTTTCAAAATAATCATAATGTGTGGGATAAATCCTGCCCCTTTTAGCCAGATAAATAATCACGTTTGTCTTAAAATTAGCGAGGGTAAAATCCTCTCCTATAAACATTTGGAAACACCTCCAAATATTATAAACAAAACAAGTGATCATAAACAAGAAGTATCTTATTTTTGCTTTTGTTGAGGTTGTATACGCCCTGATATCGTCGGTAACTCGATATATTGTCTCTATTCCCCAGCGTTTTTTATATCGTTTCACATAGGCTTCCGCTGATTTTAATTTGACATTTGTGGCGAAGATCCAGTCATACTTTTTGTCTTCATATTCCAACTGTTTAATCAGGACGAATTTTGAACGTACCCTATAATTGGTGTTGCCTGGATTGTACTTGTCCTCCCGTTCTATCTCTTTAAATTCTCCATCATCCATCCAACAAAACTCGTTCTTGGACCAATCACCACTGTCCTTCCAGAAAATAAGGTAAGGCACGTTCAATTTCTTAAGTTTATAGATAACACCCCAAGAGGTAAATCCTCTATCAAAGAGGATTAACTCTAGCGACAGATATTTCTTTACATAACTTGCCATTTGGTAAATATAATCTTCTATGTATCGGCCACTAGCGACTATTCTACCGTCGATAATATACTTAGTTCCGTTGTTGCAGGTTATGGCAACAGTAAGAAATTCATAATAGTATTCAGACTCTTTTGCTATGCTGCCTTGATGTAAATATAGCCTATCCTCTGCTTTAGAAAATTCTCCATAAAAAGCTTCTTTAGTCGTATCAAACGACAGGATTAGACGACGGTTTCTGCTGAAGAGTTTCAGCAATCGGAGAAATTTCAAAGTGTGCTGCTGAAAGCACGTTTGAATTTGTTTGAGCGTAGTGCCATCAAGCTTCCGATAGATAACTTGGCTCTTGCTCACTTTCCCGCTGGATTTACAAGATTCGTTGACAAAGGCCAAATTCGTTGCTGCGGTTATCAAAGTAGAAGTTATATTCTGCGTCGTAACCTCGTTTTTTCTTGGTTTTGTGGTAACCAATTCTTTGGTCAATAGATTCAGTATTGTCTCTTTTTTCATTTTACTGTGTTATAAAACAGTAAAGTATTTAAATATAATGAAATTATGCTACCTGAAATGAAAGCAAAAATCATAACATACTGCATTGCTCATAGACCCGCCCAAATTAGAAGCAAGTTGAACAGAGAGCTTAATGGATACAAAGATGTCTCTCATGGAGGAAGATACAAATATAAAAGACAGGGGATATTAGATTGCATACTCCATAGAAAACCTGCAAAGAATATCATTATTACGCCTGTTAAGCCAGCAAAACTGGTTTTACAACTATTGGAAGAATATGGGGCAAAAATAGGCACAATTGATATACAAATTGATAGGGCTGAATTTAAGAAATAATCTGGTCATCTACTGTAAAGGGACAGTAATCTTTATAAATAGCAAGGTTTTACTTCTCTTAGAAAAAGAGATGGACAAAAAGAAGGTTATAGAAAGAAGGAATCCTAAAAGAATATCTTCACAGAGAGATTTCTACCAAAAATTAGCCGTAGTGGGGATAATAGTCTTAATAGTTTTGGGAATATTCTTTTTAGCGGGACTAAAAGGAGTTGGTAAAGCTAGTTATACTCCATCTGATAAAGAGGTATACATCGAAGGCAACTCAAAAAAAGCTGTTGATGATAGCGATTATTGTGGTCCTGATTCAGGTGATGATGAATGTAAAGATAATTGTGGTGATTCGACTAAATGGTGTTATTCTACTTTAAAGGATTTATGTTATCCTACCAACTCAATAATTAAAGGAGAAGGTAGTGCTAATTGGGTTCAAAATGATGATTTGAGTTATAGCTATGGTTTTGGATATACCACTGATGATAAAATTGCTGCTTTGTGCGACCCAGCCGGGGAAGGTTCTTTCCCACCCGGTTATGCCTGGGTTTTTTGCACAGGTTCGATAAAAAAGACAGTATACAAAGAAAAATTCTATTGCAGTAATGGTGGTCAATGGTTTCCCTGTACTGGTGAAAAAGATCCTACAGGAAAATTAATTAACGATGAAATAATTAAGGATGAAAAACACCTCTGCGTCGCCTCTTCCAAGAAATGGATGACGTGCGACGAGAAGCTGGATAAAAAAGATTGGCTGAAGTTAGATGGCTTGTTTTTGTGTCGAGGTTCCTATTGGGATAAGTGTGACAGCGATAGCAAAGGTGTTTCCACTACTAAAGTATACTACTGCTCGAAAGACAGCGGTAAATGGAAATGGAAGGAATGTGCTAATACTAAACTCTCCGCCGACCTTACCCAACTTTGCCAGCAAGAAGGAACGACGTGGAAGTGGAAAAACTGTACTAAAGATGGGTTAACTATCGGCAGTTATTACTGTAAAACTAAAGGTGGGGTGTGGGCAGAACTAGGAGCCGGAGATGTGGTTGCTAGCGGAAAATTAGACAGCTGTAATGTGACCGACACTGGAATTCACTCCGGGAACAGCTCTAAATACTGTAATGGAATTAACTGGACTGATTGCACCACCGCTAATAAATTCACTCTCAGTACGGATGGGAAAGCTTATTGTGGCAATTGTAGTTCTACTTGTAAATGGTCCACGTGTAATAGCTCTCTCAATAAAGAAAGGTACCCGGCTGGTGACAAAGCCCCTAACCAATACCAATTCCTCTGCGACGATACTCAACAGAAATGGCTCACCTGCGATGCCTCAACTACACCAAATTTGCTTTTCAGTTCCGGCTCATCTAAAGACCAATTCTACTGCAGTTATAAAGGAGACCATTTCCAATGGCAGAAGTGTAATTCTACTAAAACGACTCCGGATTTAATTAGCGGGGATAATACGAAGATTTGTAAGAAGGTTAGTAATAAAGAGCAGTGGGTTTCTTCGACTAAAGTGGGGATGCAATGGAACTGCCTGGAAAGAAGAGAAATGCGACAGTAAAGGCAAGCATCTCTATAACGCTAGTAATACCAAGCAGACTCTTTATATGTGTTATGATAACATCTGGCAGCCGGTAAATTATACCTCCGAAACTAAAACCTTATCTCCATCGGATGATTTTGAAGTGGTAATCACTAAAGATATTATACTCTCCAACTTAAACGGAGTAACAGATCTTACTTTATGTGATAAAGACACCGAAAATAACCTCAATGTGGCTACATATTGCTATACTTCTAAAGAGTGTAGTGGAGGGTTAACCGGGTGTTTAGATTACGATAACTCTATTGTCTACCAGCAGCAACAAGGGCCCCAGCAGCAAAGCCAGTTAGTTATTTCCAAAGCAGCTCTTAAAAATTATGTTTTCAAAGGTTCTATTGTCAACTATAAATTCCTCCAGAATTCAACCTACATTTCTAGTGCCACCCTTACCTTTCAGAAAGTCTTCCATCTGGCCGACCTTGCCGGCTTAGACGAGCCTCCGCTCTTAGTTTATATCGGCGGGCAGCAAGTAGCGTTCCTGTACGAAACCAAAACCCTCACCGATAAAAAAGTAAGCGTAATTCTAGTTAAAGATTTGGGCGTGATTCTGGGCCAAACCTTCCAGTATGACCACTTTACCGATAAGCTAGGCAGCGGGCAACGATTAGTGTTGAAGAACGGAAATAATTATTACCTCTTATACCAAGAAGGCCCCGGCTTTGATATGGAAAAACTGCACTTGAAGCGTTTGCCGGACTTAAAAGAATATCCAATTGAAGTAAAGGTTCCCGGCAATATCGTTTACTTTAAAGCGGGCACCAATGATTTTACCATTGCCCGGGTAGAGAAAACTATCCAAATCACTCCCACAGAGACCGGAGAAATACCTAGCGGAGTTCCTGATTCTTACAATCTCTCAGAAGAATACGAAGTCCCCATCACTAAAAATTATCCCATTACCTTAGAAGCGCCAAAAATACCTAATGTCAAAAAAATATATTTCTGTGACGAAGTATCTTCCAGTACAAAAGCAAATATCTGCTTTGATAAAGAGAGTAACAAACATGAGATATATTCTTTGAGTTATTTAAATGGCGCCTCCAGTACCATTTATACTAATTCTGGAGTGGCGTTCTTATATGAGCCGGCAACCTCTAATGAAACAGTGGCTAAACAGGTTAAAGTAATTCTAATCCAAGATATCGCTTCTAAAGATGGGGTATTAGAACAAGATGCCTTCGAAAAAAACATGAAAAATGGGCGAAGGTTGGTGTTAAAATTAGGAAACTTTTATTATCTCCTTTCTCATCCGAATGTAGGTGAAGCAGGCGATTATTCCGGAGATAAATTGGTGCTTCAGCATCTGCCCTCCTTGGAAAACTATTCCAATAGCGGTTATGTAACTCTGGTCAGCAAAGGAGTGCAGGGAGTGCAGTTTGTACCTTATGGGGAAACCACGATAACCATTTATCCTGAAGGAAACAACTACAAAATCAGCTCTAAATTATCTAAAGAGATCGCTACTACTACTGCTCTCCCCGGAGATGTTAATACTGATTACGAAGTTTCCTTTAACCTAAAAAAACCGGTTGCGCTTTTAGATATTAATGGTCAACAACCCACGGTTAGTGTGTGCAGTAATGATAGCGACATAGATCCTTATAAAATGTTGGTGTGCATATCTAACAAACCGGAAATAACTTTAACTAAAAATACACCTATAAATGAAACTATCGCTGGCAAAGAGTTTGTTTTGGTATACCTATTGAATGTCTCCAAGAAATACAGTTTTGGTTTTGTTAATCTTCTCTACACCCTTTCATCTGAAGCACAGCCACTTGAGTATAATCAATTTATGAAGAATCTGGCTAAATTTGGAAGGCATTTAGCCCTCAAATTTGCTGGTAAATTATACTTAATTCAGCATGCTTCTCCAGTAGATAACTTTGAAATGACTAATTTAAGTTTAGCTTATTACGAAGCCCAGAGCAAAATAGAAGTTCCTGCAGTAGGCAACGAGAAAAAAGTAACTTTTTCCCTGCCTGACGGAGGAAGAATTTCAGTGGAAAGAGATCCTTATGAAGAAACACCCCCTCCATTCCAAATCTGGGCCCAGAATAAATCCGAAATCGCCGACATCCCGTTCAACCTAACTGAAGTATTGTATGTACCGTTCTCCTCCGAGGGCTCTTTGAACATAGTTGAGCCTAACTTTGGAGTTATCTCGACAGCAACTGATGATGCTAAAAATGATGTAAATTACTTTAAGCTTAGCTCAACTAATACTACTGTCGGCAAGTTTACCCTGTATCCCAAAACTGCTTGGGTCAAGAACGGTGCTTTATTTTACTATGACAACTCCTATCAAAGCGGAGATAAAGTAATTAAGACCGTTCAAATTTATAAGTTTTATAATCTATCTAATTTAGATCAAACTCATCCTTTCACCAATGAGTTCATAGAAATCTTTACTGGTGGAAATGAGTTGGCTTTGTTCTTTAATAATACGTATTATTTGCTAGGATACAAAGGAGCTTCGGGCGAAGAAAAAAAATTCGACCGATCTAATATGCGCTTAAAATCTCTAAACAGCTCAGAAGAATACTCTCCTAGTGTTACGGGATTAG
>JACRPH010000008.1 GCA_016214025.1 Candidatus Woesearchaeota archaeon | reverse complement strand
ATTTGTGTTGATGGTATTCAGCGAGTACTTCATCCGCCGTTCAGGACAAAAGGATCATTCGTTCTTGGATCCATTTTCCGATAAAGTGATGATAGTTTGCTTATTAATTGTTTTTATGGCTCAGGGAACGTTTGGAATACTTCCGTTGCTGGTGTTTATACTGCGCGATTTTGTAGCAAATGGGATCAGAACCATCGGCTCACGATATGATATTGTCCTAACTGAAGATATTTATGGAAAAGCCACTAAAATAGTGCAATATTTCATTTTATTATTTCTGTTCATTAAAGATTATTTAGTCTATGGCAGTTTTGAAGATGAGCTTATTGCTCTAGCTGACTCCGGTTTGTACGTGTTTATTCTGTTAGGAATGCTGTTAGCGGTATTTTCCATGGGATTCTTTGGGTACACTTGCTGGAAAGCTATTAATCTAAAGAAAACGGAAGGCAAAGAAGTCGAAGAAGGCAAGATGTTGGTATTAGCTAATTCTAAATCCAGAGGTTATCATGACGGATTACGAAGAAGATTATTGCGTTTGTTTGTACGCAGGAGAAAAGCCGAGCTTCATTACATCTCTCCATCTGGCGGAATGTTTAATGAGCACCAGAAAATAATTCCTAAGTTCCCTTTAATCGTAGTTGCCGGGGGCGACGGCTCGTTTGAAAGCGCTTTAAATTATTCTCCCTTAAGACGCAAAGCATTAGGCTTCTTTCCATTAGGTGCAGGAAATGCGTTTTATTCTTACTTCTACAAAGGAAAAGGATTTGCCTATCTGGGCTCAAGATTTCAATTCAAAGAAAAAAGGCTGGACGTTCTGGAATTAGAGTGGGAGAAAGGAAGAACCCAGACGTTATTCTCCAGTATTGGAATTGATGCCGAAGTTATTCGGCTGACTAAAGAGAGAACGGTGCGTGGCTTCTGGGATTAGGCTTCTGGGATTATTTCAATGCTTCGTTAAAGAGTATTATCAAAGCTCGGAGCGATTATGAGCTTGAATTAGTAATTGACGGAAAAAAGCAGGTGTGGGAGAACTGTTGTAATATTACTTTAGCTAAAGTTCCGTATTATGGGTACGGTCTTCGCTCATTGATTAATTATTCTCCTGATGATGGCAGGGTTTATGGGTTAGGAATTGTGAACCGGCATTCAGCGCTGCTTAACAAATTCTTAAGGGTGTGGTGTTTGATATTGACGCCGTTAAGGTTAGAGCATCCTCCTTTAGTGTCAATAAACGGGAAAGAAATTATAATTAAAAGTGAAGTTCCTTTTCCCATCCAAGCCGGCGGGGAGTTTCTGGGATACAGCCAATGGCTGAAGATTAAGGTGATAAGGCAGCAGAGAGTGCTGGTGATTTAGAGTTTTAGAAAAGTGGCAGTGCTTTCTAACTACAATTTCCGAATTGTATTCAAGTCAGCGATTCTTTTCTCCGCAGCAGGGGAAATAGAAAAAATATGCCAGAACACTTTTTGCACCCAATTCACCCATTCGGGATCAGTGATAGAGTAAAACAGGTAATTGTCGGCAGATTCCTTGCGGAAAAAGTATTTTTCTTTAAATCTGGCAAAAACGTTATCAACAATGAACGCATTCCAAACCCACCATGAATAACCACTCCACAATAGTCAACCACAACATTTATATACTTCCTCTTCTTTCTACCCAAATATGACTCAAACCAGAGCTGATTGTATTCATTGGAAGTAATTCTAATTCAAATAGTTTTAACTCTGCAACTAAAATTTCTGGAAATGTTTTTAAAAGAAGTCTCGTTTATAGTTCTAACACTTATGGCGGGTGTCGTACAACGGTTAGTATAGAAGCCTGTGGAGCTTCGGAAGAGGGTTCGACTCCCTTCACCCGCCCTCTTTTCTTTTATGATATTCGGAATCTTAATAAATCAAAAGAGAATGGGTAACTAAAATGGAACTTCAACTGGCAAAAGGAGTCCGGGATATCCCTCCGGAAGAGAAAATTGTAGTGAATCAGATTTTAAGTACATTAAAAACTACTTTTGAGAGATACGGCTTCGTTCCTCTGGAAACTCCTCTGCTGGAGCGCTGGGAAACGCTTACTGCTAAAGGGGGAGCAGGAGCTGAGAGCGATGCCCTGAAAGAGACGTTCAAGCTGAAAGATCAGGGAAACCGCGAGCTAGCTTTAAGATTTGACTTGACCGTTCCTTTAGCCCGATATGTAGCGATGAACTCACAGTTAAAAATGCCGTTTAAACGTTATGAAATGGGCCCGGTGTTCCGGGACGGCCCTATTAAATTAGGCCGATACCGCCAGTTCTGGCAGTGTGACATTGATACCGTGGGAGTAAAAGGAATGCTGGCCGAAGCAGAGCAGTTGGCTTTAGTGCAAGATGCTTTCCAGGATTTAGGCATAGATATAACTATCAAAGTAAACAACCGCAAATTGCTGAACGGAATTTTAGAGCAGTGCGGAATAACTGAGAAAGAAGCGGCTATTATTGCTATTGATAAGCTGGAAAAGATTGGTGCAAAAGGAGTTACCGAAGAATTATCTCAGCGCGGATATTCTGAAGAACAGGCCGGAAAGCTGTTAGGATTGCTGAAAGATAAAATTACCTTTAAAAAATTGAAGAGAAAAATTAAATCCTCTGAAGGAGTTCAAGGCCTGCAGGAATTGGAAGAGCTATTTGGTTATTTAAAGAACATGAAAGTTAAATGTGCTGAATTCCAAGCTTCTTTAGCCCGGGGATTAGGATATTACACCGGAACAGTATTTGAAGTATTTGCCGTAGGCAGTCCAGTCACTTCCTCCATTACCGGTGGAGGCAGATATGACCAAATGGTAGGCCAGTTTGCCGGCGGAGGCAGAGAAATCCCGGCAGTGGGGGTTTCTTTTGGATTGTCTACGATTCTGGATGTAATTAAAGCTAAGCAAGAATTCAAAGAGAAATCCTTAGCCAAAGTTTTTGTAATTCCTATTCAAACTGTAACAGAATCGTTGGGATTAGTGCAGAAACTAAGAACGAAAGGAATTTGTGTGGATATGGATTTAAACGGCAGAGGAGTAGGGAAGAATCTGGAATATGCTTCAGCCCTGGGCATTCCTTATTGTATCATCTTAGGCGGAGATGAAGTCAAGCAAAAGAAAGTATTGCTGAGAGATATGGTTAGTGGGAAGCAGGAGTTGCTGAAATTGGGAGAGGTGGTGAAGAGGTTGAAGTAAAATCATTTTATGTGGGCACAAATCAGGATGGCTCATCAATTGTGCCCACCTAAGAATGGGTTAATATGACTCCCGCCACTAAACTCAAACTAATCGGCTGCTTTTTTGCAGCTTTATTAGTGTTAAATTTAGGGTTAATTTCTTTTCTGGCTTAAATTTAAATTACTAATACTCCTGCTTAGTGATAAACCACCGAAAGGTTTAAATAGTAGCCATGTTCTTCTTACAAAGTAGTTATGCTCTTAGCACAACGAGGCAACATGGAATTAACAATTATTAAGAAAATAGCAAAACAGGGCACAAATAGGGTACTAGTAATACCCAAACATCTTCATCCTTATTTAAGCGATGGAGAAATAGTAAAAGTACAGATTAGCACTATGCCTGTAATGAAAGAAGGGGAGGAATAAGCATGAACACTAATCAAGCAGAGCCGCAACCCAAGCAGCTCACAGGAAAAGACCGCGGACTTATTGCTGCTTTAGCAGAGCAAGGCACCTACCGCAATTCACAAGTTGTTAATCTTGGAGGAGTTCCTTACAGTATGCGGGAAGTGCTTATCGCTGCCCCATTAATCGCAGGATTGAATGTTTATCTGGTTGGTGGTACGGGAGAAGGTAAAACACAGCTTGCTAATGATCTGGCGGGATTTTTTGGTAGCCAATATTGTTATGCTGAAGGCCGCCCGGATTTTGAATTAGCAGAGCTGCTTAAGCAGGTGAATCTCGGCAGGCTTCATGAAGCGAAAACTGATCGGGAATTAATTGAACTCACCGAGAACGTACAAAAAGCCTTGTTCTATGTTGATGAAATTAACCGCTGTCCGCCCATTGTACAAAACTACTTTTTCAATTTCTTTGATGGAAAATTAGTGCATGGCGGAAAGATACTTCGTTTGGGAAAAGATGGCTATGCGGTTGGATATGCTTCTGGCAACATTGGAGATGGCGCTTATGTAGGCATTCAGGATTCTGATAGGGCCTTGAAAGATAGGATGCACCTTATTGTCAAACTTGATTATCCCGATTATGCTACAACTGAAGAAGATGACCAGGAAATTTTTGGTGGCTCCAAAAGCCCCCGGGCAAAATTGCTGGAGGGTAAAGAAGATTACACTTCTCAGATTATTGACATCCATCGCCGATTTGGAGAGCGGGAAGTGCCATTAGTGCTTCGTGTTTTAGGGGCGTATTTCCATAAAGGATTAGACTGGCTGGAAAATACTTCTAAGCACAGCAAACGGGCAGTTGATCAGGGTTGGCCTAATGTTTCGGGAATCAGAACTGATACTGATGAAAACAAAGTTATGCCTCTTTCCAAGCGCGCAGTGCTGGCAACCATGAGCTTAACTGAATCCTTGCGTTGGATAGCTGAAGCGAAAATGGTGCAAGCTCCGGATGCAGTGGAATTATATCTTGATGCACTTCGATTAACCATTCCTTATTCTGGTGTTTTGTCTTCGCAGTATGTGCAGATGGAATGCGGAGGCGACCCTTATGTTGGGTTTGACAATCTGATGGCTGGCTGGCGCAGTGAAATTACCGGAAAGAAATCAGATTTGGAGACGGCGCTTGCCTATGCTCTCTATGGCGAAAGAGAAGAGTCCCTCTTGGACAAAATATGCCCCCCCGGAGTGCAGGGAAGATGGGCTCCGGTAAGAAGAAGTATTGAATATTTGGCCAGTAAGCCAACATTAGATACACAAAAGATTAATACTCTTCGTGAAGAATACAAAAAGGCGTAATCAACATGACCTCTCCCATCATCAACCGCGGAAAAACTGCCGAAGACTTGATTAGAGCGCATCTCGAAGCCGAAGCGAGAAAATCAAAAGGCAGCGCTGGCAGTGGCGCCGGCACCGGAGCAGATGCAGGAAGCGGTGCAGGAACTCCTCCTGCCACTCCGCTTTTAGTCAGCACTGCCGGTGATTACCTCAAGCTGGAAAATATTGTTTGTACTGATGCTGATGGAAAAGTGTTTGAATCTTATTCGGAATTGTATCTAGCAAAAGATATTATTCGTAATCAGCAAGGTGGCCCAGTAAATTTTACTCCCTACCATGCTTCCGTTTACTACGAACAAAATGGCTTGTTCCTGCCCAGTTTTGCCTTGACCAGCAATATTCTTGCCGCGCTGTTTCAGAAAGCGGTGCAAAAACAATCGGATGGAACTTACATTACTCTTGATGCTGAAGTTAAGAAAGTACTTGACCAATATAAAGATCATGGTTCCGGCTATGGTTACCATGCCCAGAACACTATAATTGACTTTGGCGCAGAAAACGTAATTCACTATCCTTCTGCTAGGGATTATTCTCAAGCTGTTGCTGTCAATGCTTCTCAACCCAGAACCGCTTTAAGTTTTTCCAAAACTGCTTTGCAGGATAGCCTTCTTGAGCAAGCATTGGCTAACCCCGCATCGGTTTGTTATGTTACCCAATTAACCGGCTTGCGCCACCCCTCTATTTTGGTAGAAATCGGAAACTATTTTGGCAAACCTGCTAGATTATGGTTTTCCTGGAGTGGCCAGAAAAGTACAACTGATACTAGTAAAAGGGCGGCTTGGCTCGGTTGCGACAACGTTGATTACTTCAACCTCAATTCAATCAGCATCCTCGACGATACCGACGCCGCTCGTGGGGTACGTCGTGGGGCGCCCGCAGGGCGCACGCCGTAAAAAAGTTATACTTAACTAAAAAATGGCTCCAACAACTCTTCAGGAATGTCTTGAACGAAAAAAGAATGAAATTGGTTTAGTAGGCACTCGGCTAAGTTTCTCCCGCCCAAAACAAGGGAGCTCTATTGAGGAACATATTACGCCGGACTGGAAAGAGATAGTCATTAGAGTTCGTGAAGATATCAATCTTTGTCCGGATGAAGAAACACGAGACTATTTACAGCGAAAAGGGGCAGAAGCTCCTCTCGAAACGTTAGCCACCGATTTATTATATCACGGCTGCGGGCATCGTGAGCTTCCGGTGTACACTGGCAGGGGCTGTCCGCATACCGTAAAAAACCACGACCAAATTAAAGATGGGATTGCCAAAGCGTTGAAAGAAAAAGGGAAATCTGGATTAGAAGCATACGTAGCCAACGCTTTTGAAGATGTGCTGGATAATGTTAATGTCCGAAAGCATACTTCCCATATCGGGCAAATCCTGTTCTGGAACCAGCAAGGGGTGGAATGTGAATCCGGCAAATATCCTGCTTTTTATGAAGCGTTTGTAAAAATAAATCTTAACTTAATGGGTTCAGTAGCGGATGCCGGCTTGCTAAAACGATTTTACACTAATGATAAGCCCGTACAAAACGCAGTACGGCAGTTTAAAGATTATCTGAAAGGAAAACTCGGCATCAGAAATCTGGTGAAGCTGTATGACAAAGATGATTTGGTTCGGAAACTATTTGACCGATCAGTCTGGAAAGAAATGGCTTATCAGTTTGCTTTAGCCACCGCAGAGCTGCTTGAGCCGCAACAGCAAATGCCGCTTTGCTTTGGTATGCCTGCCGATGGCAATCCTTTTGATAAAGAAATGAAACTTCCCGGCACACAAGAAGATCTGGCTGAAGGCAGATACAAAGCCGGTGAAGGACCGAGCGAACATACTGATCCACTGTTGCAATTAGATGCGCTCTACCGAAAGATATCCAGAGCTATTCCTGTTCAAACTTCAGAATATACCCAAGCCAGTAAAATTCCTATTGCTTATCATGGAAGAAGAGACCCTCACGAAGATGAAACCATCCGCTTGCGGAGAATCAAAGGAATTGGCTTTAATGAGCAAGGCGAGTTAGGGATTAAATTAGCCAGGCATGAATTACATCATCCGGCTACCTATAAAATCCATCCGCAAAAATTCCCTAAATTAAAAATCGCTTTGGTAGACACCTCTGGAAGTATGGGAGAAGCCGCTGATGGCTCCAAGAATGTGGGAGACGTTTCCTTTATTCCTTGGGGTGATAGAAGCAAGTATCATTATGCATTGAAAGGCATTTATGGCATTGATAATTTTCTGGAACGGCAGGGAATTTCCCAGTATGTAGAGAGTGAAGTAGTTACGATTGCCGGAAGCCCGGAGCGTACCAGCAAAGGAAAATTAAGAAACGAGCAGGAACGCCGTGCTTTACTGCAGAAGCCTTCCGGAGGAACAACTCTCAATCCCGCTTTGCTGAGAAGTGATGGAAAAGCATTTGTAGTTTCCATCTCTGATGGGGATATACAAAACTGGGCTTCAGTCAAGGAAGATTATAAAAAAGCAATTAAAAATGCTGATTACTGCCATATTCATCTCGGGGCTGCGAATGCTTTTACCCAAGATTTAGAAAGCTGGGGGATTAAAGTTAAGTTTGTTAGCGGAGATGATGATTTGAGCCGGCTATTGCTGGATGTCACTTCCGTTTATTATAAGAGAGGTAATTTCACATGACCTCTCCCATTATCAACCGCGGAAAAACTGCCGAAGACTTGATTAGAGCGCATCTCGCTGCCGAAGCCAGAAAACCAAAAGGCAGCGCTGGCAGTGGCGCCGGAACAGGCACAGGAAGCAGTGCAGGAACTCCTCCTGCCACTCCGCCTTTAGTCAGCACTGCCGGCGATTACCTCAAACTGGAAAATCTAGTGTGTACTGATGCTGACGGCACAGTGTTTGAATCTTATCCGGAATTGTATCTGGCAAAAGATATTATTCGTAATCAGCAAGGTGACGAAGTAAGTCTTACTCCCTACCAGGCTTCCGTTTACTGCGAACAAAATGGCTTGTTCCTGCCCAGTTTTGCCTTAACCAGCAATATTCTTGCCGTGCTGTTTCAGAAAGCAGTGCAAAAACAAGCGGATGGAACTTACACTACTCTTGATGCTGAAGTTAAGAAAGTACTTGACCAATATAAAGATCATGGTTCCGGCTATGGTTACCATGCCCAGAACACCATAATTGACTTTAGCGCAGAAAAAGTAATTCACTATCCCTCTGCGGCGGATTATTCTCAAGCTGTTGCTGTCAATGCCTCTCAACCCCGAACCGCTTTAAGTTTTTCCAAAGCTGCTTTGCAGGATAGCCTTCTTGAACAAGAACTGGCGAATCCAGCATCGATTCGTTATGTTACCCAATTAACCGGCTTGCGCAACCCCTCTGTTTTGGCAGATATCGGAAAATATTTTGGCAAACCTGCTAAATTGTGGTTTTCATGGAGCGGCCAGAAAGGTGCAACTGATACTAGTAAAAGGGCGGCTTTGCTCGGTTGCGGCAACGTTGGCTTCGGCCTCGGTGCTAGCTACTACCTCAGCAATACCGGCCCCGCTCGTGGGGTACGTGGTGGGGCGCCCGCAGGGCGCACGCCGTAAAAAAGAGGTTCCAAAAGAAATAAAATTCCAAAAGAAATTAATAGGAACTTGCCGAGACCGAAGAAAAAGTGAAGATTTACTTATGTGGGCACAAAACAGTAAAGCTTATAAACTGTGCCCACATAGCAAGTGTATGTACCACGAAACCAGGAAAGAAAAAGGAAAGCTCCAGAATTATCTAATTTCTAACCAACGAAAAGGAAACCGCTGGGTTAAACAAAGCCGGTTTATTGGCTATGGCAAGATTTCAGGGCAGAAGATTCACCAATTAAAGAAAAAGTTTGAAATGGACTTAATCTCCAGCAAAAAATATCTTTATTTAACTAAAAGCCAAGTACTGGAACTAGAAAAGCTTCGCCAAGCTTATTTTGAAAAAACCAACGCTCTCAGCAAGGAAGAATTTGAACAGTTTGAGAACTCTTATTTTACCGAATTGACTTACAATAGCAATTCTATCGAAGGGAATTCTCTCTCTTTGGAAGAAACTTCTTTAGTGATAAATGAGGGCTTAGTCCCAAAAGGAAAGACTTTACGCGAAATTTATGAAGCTAAGAACCATGCCCAAGCCATAAAATTTCTTCAATCTTGTACTAAAGATGTTGATGAAGCTTTAATCCTTAAGCTGCATTCTATTATCCTAAACAATATCTCAGAAAGATTTGCCGGCCGTTACCGAGAGGGTACAGTCAGGATTTTTGGGAGTGATGTCCGCTTCCCAGATGCAGAAAAAGTTCCTCAATTAGTGCGGAATTTGGTTTATTGGTATAAAGAACATAAAAATGAATATCATCCTTTTGAGTTAGCCGTAATCTTTTCTACCAAATTAGTCAGCATCCATCCTTTTGTAGATGGGAACGGGAGAATTTCGCGCTTGCTCATGAACTTTATCCTGCAAAGAAATAAATTCCCCTGGATTAATGTTTATACTAAACAACGGGCAGAATACCTTCAAGCGGTCAGAAAAGGCAATGATGGGGAATATTTGCTGGTTATTAATTTCATGGCTAAAACGTTGAAAGAGAACTTGGAGAGCTTTAGGCTGATACAAAAGAGAGGCAACCATGATTCCATCCACTAAACTCCGTATCATTGGCTGCTTTTTTGCAGCTTTATTAGTGTTAAATTTAGTGTTATTCGCATTCCTTATCATTGATTGGAAGATATTTTGGATAATTATAGCGGTGGGAGCGCTCGCAGCTTATGTGGTGATACCAAGAATAAAGAAAGAAAATACTTAAATTCGTTTGAGCACAATCCTCCAGAAATCATATTCTCCGGTGAGAATCACCCTCTTTCCATTAATTATCTCAGTGTATAGCCGGTGTTTTTCTTTTAGTTTGGTAATAAATTCATCTAAAGTTACAATAATTGGTGAAAGTTCTATATCGACCAGCACTTTTGCGGTTTTAATGATGTTTAATGCCTCTTTTTTATGTGAAGTGACTATTAGCAGGTCTAAATCGCTGGAAGCACTTTCCTCTCCAGAAGCGTAACTTCCAAAGATTAAAGAGAAAGTGGCTTTATCCTCTAGTTTATTTCTGATGCTGATAAGAAACCCTTTAAGTGGGAGATGGGTTTTTATAAAATCATGAAATCGGTATTGTTCAGCAAGACAAAAGGGGAGTATGTTTTGTGATGATTTATTTAGCTTAATCAAGTAGCTTCTTCCCAGTACCCTAATTGTGACTAATCCTCTCTCCCGCAGTTGCCGAACTACTTTAGATACTCCCATTGCGGATAAATTAGCTCTGGCAGCAAGCCCATGCACATTGTACTCTTTAGTAGGTGAGATAAGTACAGATAACACTTTCAAGCTGCCGGGAGATAAGGTTATTTCGGTCATAGTATGCTTATCACCGCATTTACAAATTTCTTAGCCCGCTCCAGAACTTCTTTAGCGATTTCTGCCTCGTTATAGCTGGGTGCAGGCTTATAAATCACTGCACTTCGGGCTAAACGGAGCTTACTGGCGAATTTAATATCTTCTTCAGAAACCTTCTCTAGTATTTTCTGGACATAATTGGCATCACGGAATTCTTCCCAGCCGATTTTCTTAATCTTTAGTAAAGTAATAAGTATACAAAAATGATCACGGCATTCTTTTCCTAACTCTTTGATAAGGATAGCATTTGCAACCTGGTAAATTGCTGAGTACGCCGGAACGATAACCCATTCGTAGCAATGGTTGTCCAACAGAATTTTAGCTGCGTTTAATGCACCGATGGCTGAATCGAGATAATTATGGTATTCTTCAGGTGGAACTTCTATGAACGTTCTAGTCTTGACTACTTCTCTCTTCTCTTTCTGGCACTCTCGGAAAGCATTTTCTATTTTCTCTTCTGTTGTGGGAAGATTGTCCGGAAGTTCGTCAATTATGCCCATTTATGTAAGCAATTAGTTTACATATATAAACATTTCGTTTACAATTAAAAAAAATCCATAATCCAGCAAACAAATCCTTTTAAACTCCATCACTTTCACTTGCTTATGCCAAAGCAGCTAGCGTTATTCTACCGCGAGCACATGAATGATTATGTAGTTAATAACAGGGGGCAGTTCTATTACGGGCAGAAAACCTGTGCTGCTTTTCCGCAGTTTAGCGAAGCGTTGGATTATATTGTACAAAACTATTCGGGAAGAAAGAGTGAATTAGTAATTGATGCTCACGTAAGAGAGAAGAGAAGGTCGGAATTGGAAAGTAAACTTAAAGGAACGAAAGTGGAAGTGAAGAGTCAGTGATTAAATTCTTGTAAGTACAATCGGCTTCTCCATGGCCGCAGCCGCTTCCTGCGAATGTAGCTCATCGTCGCCTGCGCAAAAAACAGTAACATTTAAATACTACAACTCTGTAGTATAGGTAATGGTCAAAGAACTCCCTTATTTTGCCGGAAAAGAAATTCCCCAAAAATATTTAGGAGAATACTTTTTCAATCGCGAGAAAGAGCTAAAAGAATTAAAGTGGAAGCTAGAACGAACTCCTCCGTTAAACTTTGCCCTGTATGGTCAAAGGCGAGTCGGAAAAACCTCCCTGATTGAAAAACTAAAACAAGAATTGGAAAAAAAGAATCTGCCTATCTTCATTAAATGCGAAGAATTGCTTCCTCTTGACGAACTTACTTTTTTAGAAAACCTTACCCTTAGGCTATTAGAGGAGTACAGCAAATTAAGCCCTCTTCTGGGAGTTAAGAAAACGATGCAGGATTTGGTAATCACAACTAAAATAGGATTAGAAATGGCTGACCTTGCCTTTTGGTTAAGATTCGGCGAAAAAAAAATAACCCTCAAAGAAGCTCTAGACAAAAGTTTTGACCTAATTAATAAGATAAGCTTAAAATCAAAGAAAAAAGTAATTATCTTTCTCGATGAATTTCAAGAGCTGTTTGCTTTCGGAGATAAATTCTTATGGGCTTTACGGGCAAAAATTGCTTCCAGCCAGGCTTCTTTTGTAGTCAGTTCTTCCTGGCATCGCTTCAAAGAAGAATTAACCCATGAAAAAAGGCCATTCTTTAATTTTTTTGAGACTTACGAGATAAAAGCCGTGCCCAAAGAAGAAGCGCGGGACTTCCTGCTTAGAAGGGCCAGGAAATTCAACCTTTGTTTTGATGAAGCGGTTTTAGATAAAATTTTGGAAGTTTCCGAATGTAAGCCGTTCTATCTGCAACTTTTAGCCTTGAAATGCTATATTCTAAGTTTGCCTAGGAAAAAAGTTACTTTGAGGATTTTTGAAGCTGCTTTAAAAGAAACTATCGCTTCCATTCCAGCTCATTTGGTTACCGGTTTTGAACGCCTGAGGGGAAGGAATAAAGAGGTCTTCTTGGTCCTGTGCCTTTTTGATTTTAAAAAACCCGCGGAGATTGCATCAAAAATTGGCTTGGATGCAAAAAATGTTATTGTCATTCTGGCTCGGCTGATTAAAGAGCATGATTTAGTTAAAAAAGAAAGGAATAATTACTTTACCGCAGATAAATTCCTCAAAGAATATGTAAAACTGCAGTATATAGACAATTCCGGGAATTAGGCCACCTTTTTTTGGAATTGGCGATGTTAAAATACTACATAGTTGTAGTACTACAGATTTGTAGTATGTTAAGACTTTTTCCACCACCTCTCTGGCTTTCAGCAGTTTCATTTAAGCCTTTGTGAATATTATCTGCTTCTCCCCCACTATCACCGAATGCTCCGCCTGAGAGACCATTGGTTACACTTTTTTCACCGAAAAGCTTATATAATTATACCCTAATTAGACAGATATGGCAGAGATTGAAGCAATAACCAGAAGGTGGGGGAATTCTTTAGGTATAACTATCCCTCAAGAAATAGTTGAAGAAGAGCACTTGCATGAAAATCAGAAAATTAAAGTGGAAATAAATCCCACGCAAAATCTTACTTCGCTTAGAGGATTGGTTAAGTTCTCTAAATCTGCACAACAACTCAAAAATGAAATGAGGGCTGGCTGGGAATGACCTTATTCTTTTATGACAGCTATGCCGTGATAGAGTATCTGCAGAACAACCCGCGCTTTATCCACTATTTTGAAGAGCATACTGGAATTTTAACGTTATTAAATCTTCTGGAAATTTATTATTCGGTGCTAAATGAAGCTGGTGAAGAAAAAGCCAGTCTTGTTTTAAACAAGCTTTATCCCCTACGAATTGAACCATCTCAGGAAACCATCAAGAAAGCCATGCAGTTCAAAAAACAGCACAAAAAATTAGATATGTCTTATGCTGATTGTTTAGGATATTGTTTAGCTATGGAAAGAGGAATAAAATTTCTAACTGGAGATAGCCAATTTCGTGGAAGGGATAATGTTGAGTTTATGAAGTGAGAGTAAAATATTTTACGTAAAAGAATGATTAGCAAACTATTTAAAATCCCGTATCTTTCAGGGTATTATGTGGGTAGTTAAGCTTAAAATCAAGCATGATTGTACTATAGGGAATAGATGCAAAAAGTTTAATTGCTTGGCTTTTTCTTTACCTTTAAGCGGCTGGCAGGAAAAAGGGAAGTATTATACTTCTCAAAGGCATACTTTGGAGGGAGAAGAAAAGCAGGTGCAAGCATTTATCCGAGACTTAAAAAAAGACCCCCGTATTCTTAAAATAGAATCCTCCAAAAATACAATTTTCATTGTAGAGAGAAGAAGTGGAAAAGTTATCCCGGCTTCCCATTACCATCCCCGCTTATTTTTTGTCAGGCCGATTTTTGTAGACCGGCAAGGTTTTGAATATTGGGAGGTAGCATCCTGGGAAAAACCAACCTTAATGAACTTTGTGGGGGGGATAAAAAAAGAGAAAGAGATCAAAGTTCAAATAGAAAGATTTCAAAAAGTAAAATTAGACACAATTTATTTCCCTAAAATCATGCCTCGGCTGAGTGCTAGACAACACCTGGCTTTTCAATTAGCGCTAGAGGAAGGTTATTACGCTTATCCCCGAAAAATAGAGTTACAGCAGTTAGCTAAGCTGATGAAAATTTCTACTTCTACTTTTCAGGAGCATTTGCGCAGAGCAGAACAAAAAAATATGCCCAGTTACGCTTAAATTTCTTTTAAAATCCCGTAATATTACGGGGAAAAGTTAATCTAGTATTACTTTCTGAGGGTAGTTAATTTATCAAAAGAAAGGATTAAACCCCAATTTAAGCAAACGGGAGTTGAACCACAAAAATGGAAAAACCAGCTTATATTTTAAATGGGACAGAGTTTTTTAAAGATGCCGAGAAATTCCCTTTATGGTTAGCTATGGGGATGGAGGATGAAGCCTTTGCTTATTTAGAAAAAGAAAGGGAAAGGCTCAAAACCACTGAATTATTTGATGCTAACGGATATCCTATTGAAGAAAGAATCAGAAATCCAGTACATGGTCTGGAAATAGGACTTTTGGAAGAAGGGTGCGCCATTGTAAAGAATCGACTTTTTTACCAGCTCTTGGAATTAGGAGTGCCTTTCGAGGTTCCTAAATATAAAAGAATTCTGGTTTCGGGGATACCCTACGAAAAATTATGTCTGTTTGTAAAACCGATGGAAGATTTTACTGAAACTTGGATTTATCTGCAGATGGATGAATTAACTCGAAGCGTATATGCTGGATTAATAGATAATTTTTGGCATACCAATCGCTCAGTTGAAGATTATCAAACTTCAGGGTTTTTTGCGGAAAGAGTAGAACTTCCTTCCGAAATTACTACTCTTGCTGATCTGATTGCAGAGGAACTGGATAAAGCAAGACATCCTCAGGAGTGGGGATTTTTACCAGAACGGGTACTGCCTCTGGTACGAAAAATGAACAAGCTTCATCGCCTTGCCGCAGCTTACCTTTCCAGCAACATTAGTGAGATAAAGTTTTTTATCTGAAAATAAACTGAAAGGAAGTTAAAACTACGTAAAGATCACTTTATCAACTAACTTCTCGTAAACACAATACTCTTCTCCCCCACTATCACCGAATGCTCCGCCTGAGAGACCATTCCCCGGGCAGAATCAAACAACGGCGGATGAGGGTGCAAACATTCTGCGGTAATTAAGTGTTTCAAAGCGAAATTGGTTTTATTAACTCCAAACTTCTGCTCCAGCCAGCGCTTGGCAAAAGGCAAGCCTTTCTGTTTCTTCAGCTCTAATAAAACTGTTCTGGTAATCGGATCTCTCACTCCCGAATCTTTTATTAACGTAAACACCGTCGCTGGAGAGCTTTCCTGCACCATTCCCGAGCCGGTAGAAGCAAACGGCTCAATAGCAATTACCTGCCCTTCTGTTAGTACATTCTTATTTCCGTTGTCAAAATTAGGCACAGAAGGCTTAGTATGAATTTCGTATTCGCCCAATCCATGCCCGGAAAGGTTTTTTACCGGAGAAAAGCCGTAAGAGGTAATGGTTTCATGGATAACTTTTCCGATTTCGGCTAAAGTTACTCCCGGCTTAACGATTTTAAGAGCATTATCTAACGCTTCCCGGCTGGCTTTGACCAACTCTTCATACTTTCCTGACAAGTCTACGGTTAAAGCGGTATCTGCAATACAGCCATCAATATGCACCCCTACATCCAGCTTAACAATTTGATTATCTAAAACAGTGACATCATTTAAGTCAGAGCAGGAGTGTGCCGCAAACTCGTTCAAAGAAATTTGTGCCGGAAAAGCCGGTTTTCCACCTAGTTCAGCAATCTTGGCTTCTACTTTTTCCAGAACATCTTTAACTTTAGCTCCGGGTTTAATCAAAGACTTGCCGTATTCCAGAGCTTCCGCAGCGATTTTACCGGCTTGAATGTATTTTTGTAAAGTTTCTGGTTCCATGGTTTAGAGTGAAAAACAAGGCTAATTTTAAATGTTTTTAATCCTAATGTGTTTATTACTGTTTTTGGTGGTTGAAAAGATATTTTAAGAGTTAGGCAAGTAGTTCAGTACTATTTCTTCAAAAATTAGCAACGATTCTTGTTTTTTGATTATGTGAGAAAATCTGGTTTTAATATCTTCTAAGATTGATCTGAATTCTTCTACATCTTTGACTTCCATCTCACAGGAGAGGTCATAAGCTCCGATAAACTTGGTGGCCCAAATAATGCGGGGGTTTTCTTTAAAATAATTTATTAGCTTTTTGAGATTTTCCGGATTAAGATTCTTTAATGAAAACCAAACTTTGTAAAACTGATATCCCATCTTAGAGAAATCCACCAAAATTCTGGAGCCCTGGATGATTTTCTGCTGTTCTAATTTCTTAATCCTATAAGCAATGTTTTTAGGGTCAGTATTAAATCTTTTTCCCAGTTCTACTAAGGGCATCCGAGCCTTGGTGCTTAATATTTTCAGAAGTTTAAGGTCCATTTCATCTGTTTTCATCAAATCCTCTCCGCCAGTGCTGATGGTTTTGGTGGTTCTCCGATTGAGCCAAAGCCCTCCTTTGAAATAATGGATCTCGGTGGTGATGAAAATATGCTTATCGGCGATATAATCGCTGTATTTTTCTAAGAATTTGTCTAAAAACTTCTGTAATTCAAAATTCCCTCTGGCCACCAGGGTAGCATTTAAATCCCAGGCACCCTCACATTTAGCCAGCCATCCGGTATAATTGCTGTTCTGGAAGTAATTAACGATTTCCTGCTCAATCTGCGGCGTAGTATTTTGAAAGCGCAGCAGGAGAGGATAAAGCTGAAATCCCAGCTTGTAAAGATTGATTTCAGTAAGATATTTCTTAATAATCCCTGACTCTTCCAGTTTCTTTATCCTGTGAAAAACTGTCTCTTTCTTCAACCCCACTTTTTTGGCGATTTGGTTAAGGGACTGGCGGCTGTCCTGCTCCAGTTCAGATAGTATTTTCCGGTTCTTCAAATCCAGTATTTTCTCCATTTGATTAATGAAATACCATATTTATATATAAATGTTTCTGTTTGTTAAATATTTTAGGGGAAAGGTTTAATTATTAGGCTGCGCCAAGAGTGTTACTCTTAACTGGTAGAATTATGGCACGGGAAAAGATACAACTAATAAAGGCTTGAACAAAATGAGATCAAAAACGTTATTATGCAGTTTAATTACGGCATTCTTGGCAGGAGAAGTATCCCCAGTGCTTGCAGAACCAACCACCAGAGTTGAAGTGGGGGAAAGCTACATTAAAACTTATGTAGGAGACAAAAAAAGACAAAAAGTTTACTTTTGGTATGGAACCTGTGGGCACAAATTCCCTCTACGTGAAACTTACTTAGAGGGCTATCACGAAGTAGTCTATTACCCGATTGTCTTTATAACTGCAAAACAGCCAGCGCTAAGTTCTAGCATTGAAAATAAAATTAGTGAGTTTGTCAAAATGGGAAATTCGGAAGGGACAGTCGAGGGATATAAGATAATTTTATTTGAATCTCCCAGCACTATCGGTATGAGTGTTACCAGCACTTTTTTTGTATTAAATAATCCCCTCTTTGAATATAGAGTAGTGAGAAATGAAAGCGCTCCAGAACCAGATGTTAGACAGAAATGTAAAAATAAAGTTGGAGATCGGATGTGTGCTTATCGAGTGGGGACTAGCTTTGGGTTTAGTGATGATGGAGAACAAATTGAAGCAGGTATGCGGTCCTGGTCTTTTGGTTCTGGGGCTGTTTATGATCACTCTTTTTCTACTTATGGGGAAATGAGTAAAAGAGAAGTTCTAAAACTAAATGAATCTGGGGTTGTAGTTAATGAATTGGGCGAGATTCATACAAAAACTGAAAGAAGTATAATCTTAGGTGAAACGGATTATGGTGTTAATCACGACACCTTTCGCTTGATGGAGGAACAATACGGTCATCACTTTTGGCTAACTCTGGAAGACTTTTCTGGGATTGATCCAGAAATCTGGTTTTATGCACAGAAAGCTTGGCAAACCAAAACTATTGAAACAGTTATTGCTGGAGCTATAGCTGCTGCTCCTCCAACTGCATGTGCTATTAAAATACCTTTAAGAACTACCACAAGCGCAGATCAATACAACCAAACCCTGTGGGTGGGGAAAGCAGAATATAGTAGCTGTTCAATATCGGGGGGATTAAGTCAATAAAGTCCTGGAAGAAAGTTAAGAGGGAGGCAAAAACAAAATGGCGCCAGTTCAGCAAAATTGGCTAGATAATTATAAAGGGAACGAGGTAAACTAAAATGACCAATCCATCAGAATTAGAACAAAAGTTAAGAATGCTGGTAATAGATGATGGAGATGATGAGTATTGTAGTTTTTTCTTAAGAAGAGACAAAGAAGATTTTATTGTAACCGATAAAAGTTTTGCTGAACTGGCGAAATACGATGGACTTTATCGAAGATATGGTGATATTTTTACTGTTGATGAAGCTTTAACTTTTTGTGATCCCATGTTTTCTCGTAAGACTTGGGCAAAAATGATGTTAAAAGATAGAAAATATGATTTGATTGTAGTGAAAGATGTGTTTGTGAGCCAATGTTTGAATGGAGATGAAATATCAAGGGTAATTCGGGGCAGGGACCTCCATTATGGAAATGTTTCCCCTCAAAATGCTAAAACGTATATAATCTGTTATCCCAGTTTCTGGCAGGTAGTAGAGGATTACAGAGCCAACCCCAAAAAAGCTCTTGATAGATGGGCATGTGATGCAATAGTCATCGGAGAGAAGTGCGCAGCTCGGGATTTATTCATCGAGATTGATAAGTATTTAGCGGAACATCATCCGGAAAAGTTGGCTTATATACGCTTATATACATAGGAAAGCTGAAGAAAGATTATAAATTCTAGCAAGTCATAGAGCCGAGAGCAAAAGAGAATGCTCTCCCCAATTTTCTCTTTACTTTTTTAAGTGAGTTTAGCTCAGTTCTTTACTGCTTTCTTCAGCATTTCCACTTCTTTCTCATTCAGATATCTCCATTGGCCGACTTTAAGTGCCCCTAAGGTTAATGGCCCAAATTGTATCCGCGACAGCTTAGTCACTTTATATTTCATGTATTCAAATAATCTTCTGACGATGTGCTTTCTTCCCTCATGCAATTTTACCTGCACTCGATTAGCCCCTAAAACGAGAATTTCAGTTAATTCTACTTTGCGGCCATCGATGATAATTCCTTCTGCCAATGTTCTTACTTCGTCTTCGGTGATGGGCTTATCCAGTTTTACTATATAAGTCTTAAACACTCCAAAAGAAGGATGGGTTAATTTATGCGCTAGCTCTCCATCATTCGTTAAAAGAAGCAATCCATCAGAATAGCGGTCTAATCTGCCTACGGGAAAGATTCTTTCTTTAACCGGAATCAAATCTGTAACTTTCTTCATTCCGAACGGCTCGGAAACCGTAGTCACATAACCCCACGGCTTGTTGATGATAAGATAAATTTTCTTAGTTTCAGAAGTTATCAATTTACCCTCAAGAGTTATGTTATCTTTCTCCGGATCAGCTTTATCACCTAATTTTATTGGTTTGCCATTTACTTTAACTTTTCCCTGAGCGATAAGTTCTTCACACTTCCGGCGGGAAGCGATTCCGGCATCAGCCAGTATTTTTTGGACACGCATTAACATAAACCAATAGAAAATAAAGAATAGATTTAAAGGTATCTTCTCAATGCTCCACTTCTTTCCCCCCAATCAACTCTTTCAGTTCTGCCACTTTCTCTTCCACTATCTTCTTCTCCCGTGCCTCCACATTCAGCCGCAACAAGGGCTGGGTATTAGAACTGCGAACACTAGCTCTCCACTCTGGAAAATCAATTCCTAACCCGTCTAATTTGCTAATCTCTCCGTTAGCATACTTTTGCTCAATCTTCTGTAACGTATCCAGTACATTTTCCACTACAAAATTAATCTCTCCGCTAATCGGATATTGCTCAAACAGGTAATCTGCCTGCTTGGACAAAGCGCCCTTTTCTGAAAGCAGCTTCAGCACCAGCAGCGTAGTCAGCATAGAACTCTCCGCAAAATTATTCTCCCGATAAAAAATATGCCCGCTGCACTCTGCCGAAAACAATGAATTACATTCCCGCATCTTGGCTTTGATTAAAGTATGCCCAACTTTACTTGGGACAGATGCTGCTCCATGCTTTATTATGGTGTCTTTGGTCGCCCAATAATATCTTGGATCATGGGCAATGCTCTCTTGATGCGGGGCAGATGATGACTGAAGCATAAAATCAGTTAATAATGCAGCAGTATAATAGCCGGGAATGTATCTTCCATTTTCATCTATAAAAAATATCCTGTCGCCATCCCCATCATAGGCAATTCCTAAATCCGCCTTCTCCTCTACCACTTTTTTCTTCAGCTCTTCCACATTCTTCTCTTGAAGGGGGTCGGCAATATGGTTGGGAAAATTTCCATCGGGATTCCAGAATAATTTAATCACCTCAATGGGCAAATCTTTTAACACTTGGTCAAACATAAATCCTCCGATGCCATTACCCGCATCAATAACTACTTTCAACGGCGGTAAAGAATTTAGTTTTGCTAATTTTAATACATGCTCGTGGTATTTTGGCCATAAGCTAACTGGAATAATCTTTCCTTTAACCGCAGAGTTAATCTTTTCTCCCGCTAGAGCCACCTCTCTTACTTGAGCTAATCCCGAATCAAGCCCCAGCGATATCGAATTCTTTAGCGTGACTTTTATCCCGTTATCTTGTGAAGGATTGTGAGAAGCAGTTATCATCAAAGCTAAATCAACCTCTGGAACGAAAGAAGAGGCAAAGTAAGTTAGTTCCGTCCCACACCATCCTAAATCTAGCACATCTACACCAGCTTCATTAAAAGCTTGTGCCAATTCTTTAAATATTTCTTCACTAGAATGACGCATATCCCTGCCGATGGCTACCGTTTTTGGTTTTAGGTATAAAGCACAAGCAAGGCCAATTCTACTCACAAACTCGTTGTCCCAATCTTTATTCCATTCTCCGCGAATATCGTACGCTTTAAAAATCTTGGGGTTGGCTAACATGGTGGTTGAAATTCCTCTTTAGCAATCTCATACTTCTCCATCGTATCCGTAGGAAACCACTGCCCTTGATGAATATAAGCAGAAATTTTTCCCAGAGGAGCAAGCTTCTCAAAGCAGTCCTTCTCAATAGATGAAGTCCCTTCCGGAAGTATTTTCAGCACCTCTGGATGAAGTATAAACGCTCCGGCATTGATTAAGTTTGAGGGAGCTTCTTCGCGCTTAGGCTTTTCCACAAACCTAATTATTTTGTTTCCGTCTAACTTAGCTGCGCCAAAGTTTTCTACATCTTCTCTGGGAGTAAGCGCCATGATAATGGATGTGCGATAAGAAAGATATTCCCGTTCCATCTCTCTCCAATCTATATCCAGCAAGTTATCTCCCCATTGCAGGAAGAACGGCTGAGTTGCTCCCTGTGCGGCTTTCTTTATCGCTCCACCTGTCCCTAAAGGCAGGGATTCTGGAGAATAAGTAATTCTAACTCCAAACTTGGCGCCCTCACCAAAGTATGCTTTTATCTGCTCTTCTTTGTATCCTACGGACAGAATGATGTTTGTAACTCCGCACCGGTGGAAATGCTCTATCTGATGCTGAAGAAGAGGCTTGTTTTTTACGGGAACTAAGGATTTGGGCACTTCATCTGTTAATGGCTTTAATCGTGTTCCTAATCCACCCGCGAGAATAATAGCAGTGGTTATCACTGTTTAAAGCAAATACCTCCATTTTAAAAGGATTGTGAAAGTGCAGTAAGGTAAAAAACACTAAAAAGAGAAAATTACAGTTCCATCTCCGGATGTGGAATTCCCCCGCAAAACCTTTTTAAATAGCTTTCAGGTTAGGTTGAAACTATAGGGGTATCTAACGTATTAAATAATTATAATAATAGTCAAAATAACGATTTGAGGATTAAACCAAAATGGCAGAAGATAAACAATCAGGAAAGACACCAACCGAAGAAAAGAAACCGGTAAGCAGAATAAAACTAAAGAAAAAAAATTGGTACAAGATCATTTCACCAAAAGTATTTGGAAACAAAGAAGTGGGAGAATCTTATTTAGTTAGTGCAGATAGCGCTATCGGAAGGAAAGTTAAAATCAATCTTAAAGACATTACTGGCAACATGAAAGACCAGAACAATTATGTTGTTTTACAGGTAAATAAAGCTTCGGGCAGCCAGCTGAATACGGTATTAGTGGGCTATGAGCTAAGCGTATCCGGTGTAAAAAGAGCCATCCGCCCCAGCACTTGCAGGTTAGATGATTCTTTTACGGTTAAGACTAAAAGCGGCCGAAGCGTTACAGTTAAGGTTTTATTAATCACTTTAAACAAAGCTCAGCGTTCTAAGTGCACTATGGTGAAGAAGATGCTTAGGCAGTTAGTTGGGGAAGAGATAGCTAAGTCCGGCTTTGATACTTTTGTGGTAAATGTGGCCAGCCAGAGAATTCAATACGCTGCCCGAAAAATGCTGGGAAAAATTTATCCTTTACGTGAACTGGCATTTAGGGTAATACAACTTAATGAAAGCGGCTTGGTGCAGGAAGAGATTGTAGTGGAAGCTCAGCCTGAGCCAACTGCTCCTGAGAGCGTCGAAGAGAAGCCAGCTTCCATTAAAGAAGAAGCTGAAACGGAAAACATCACTTCATAATCCAGTTTATTTTTATGAAATTTCTGGCTTTTGTAGACCTGCACGAGGATAAAAAGTTCTTGCGGCAGTTGTTAGCTCGGGCCATGCAAAGCGATGTGGAATTTTTAGTGTGTGCCGGCGATTTAACTCAATTTGGGCGGAACTTGCGGTATATTCTTAGGCACCTTAACGACTTAGGGAAAAAAGTATACCTTATTCCCGGAAATCATGAAACTGATACCATGTTAGCTTCAGTTCTGGCCGATTATCCTTTTTGTGTTAATATCAACCGCCAGGCCGTAGAAATTGGCAGCTACCTCTTCTTAGGATTTGGCGAGGGGGGATTTTCGGCTGAAGATGCTAATTTTAGAAAAGTAGCCCGCGAGTGGTACGGCAGGCATAAAGGCAAGAAGTTGGTGTTAGTAACTCACGGACCACCATATGGAACGAAAGCTGATTTTCTGGGAGGGCAACATACGGGGAATACTGATTTTCGAGCGTTTATTGAAAGAATTAACCCTAAGTTAGTCATCTGCGGGCATATCCATGAAACTGCGGGAGCAGTAGACAAGATTGGAGAAACCAGCGTAATCAATCCCGGATGGGAAGGGATGATAATTGAGCTGAGTTAAGTTTAAATACTTTCTACGTTTGCTGCTAATTGATGGCCAGCGGAAATCCCCGAAAAAAGAGAAGAAGATTAAAAAAAGACCTGCGCTTGGAACGTAAAGAAAAGAAGATCGGCGGTAAAGAGCAAGTTAGATTTTTAGGAGAAGAGATTGAAAGCAGGAAACTGGATAAACAAAATAAAGAAGCGGATGCCGGAATTAAGCAGCTATATGCTCAGATAGTTGATGCCAATAAGTTCATCTTAGGTTATGCCGGAGAGATAGACCAATTTCTCAAGACTAATGATCCCAAGTTCACTCAAAATGCAGGTGCGTATACTGAGAGGATAACTAAAGATCTTAGCGGGATGTTCTCTTGGTTTGAATGGGCAGAGAAGTTTATCAAAGATGATGTGAAAGATGTTAAAACGTTTATTAAAGATGTAGAAAAGGAAAATAAGTTGCTGGAAAAAGAAGCTCGGGCGGAGAAGAAGCAGTTCCGCAACCTGCGCCGCTCGGCCCGGGAAGGAGAAAAGTTAGATGAGGACAAAAAAGAAGCCATAATTGCAGAAAAGAACAAGTTGAATCAAACTATAAAAGCGCTTAATGATAAGTTATTGCAGAATCTTAATGCCATCTTAAAAGAAGTTCTGGAGCCGGATGTTAAAGAGATTGAACAGATTAGGAAAGATAGAAAGCAGCTTAAGAATAAGTGGGGGAATAAAGCCACCAATTGGCAGGGAATGAGAGATATGCTTAGAGAAATTTACAGTTTAATGAGCAGTAAAGTGGGTTTTGTGCAAGATCTATATGCCCGAAACCGGAAAGTGCAGGTAGCCGTAGCTCAGAATGGAGCGATGCTGAAAGAGAAAGAAGGCCTGTATTCCAAGCGAAAAGATTATGATAAAGAATATGAATCGTTTCAAGTCAAAGAGCAGGTGGAAATGGGGCACGAAAAGCATATGGCCGATATTCTGAAGGTGTTTTAACCCGCTTCCATAAGCACTTTCTTAACCTTAATCGCTATTCCCCGCTCCTGCGTGTTTATCTCTACTGCGGACATCTGGGCTTCTCCGATGGCAACTAATTCATCTTTAAGGCTCATTATCGCTACCGCTTCTCCTTTGCGGAAATTTTCTAACTTGCATACTCCCGGAATGGCCAAGTCTCTGCCGTGAGTTACGCTAACTATGGCCGTGTCCAATATCCAGCACTTAGCTACGTATTTCAACGCATTTTCTATCGGCTGTAAGCAGTATCTCAGAAATTTATCGTTGTGCTCTTCGAGGTAAAAGTGATAAGCGTCATCTAAGTCGTTTAAAGTAACTAAATTATCTTTCTCCGTGAACGGCCCGGCCTGGGTTCTTCTTAACTCGGCCATGTGTGCTCCGATTTTAAGTTCTTGGCCAAGGTTATGACAAAGCACCCTTATATAAGTTCCCGCCTGGCATTTTACCCTGAACAAGACATCCTGGTTTTTTATTTCTAACAGTTCAAATTCATAAATCTCTCTGGTGCGTAGCTCTCTCTTTACTGCGCTTTTTATGGGTGGCAATTGTCTTATCTTGCCGATGAAATTATGTACTGCTTCTCTGAGTGTAATTTCTTCTACCGGCTTATGCAAGTGCATTATTCCAACATATTCTTTTGGAGCAGTTAATAAGAATTCGGTAATTCGGGTAGCTTTTTCTAGTCCGATAGGCTGTACACCAGTTACTTGCGGGTCTAACGTACCGGAATGTCCGGCTTTCTTAATCCCCAGAATTCCCTGCACATACGCTGACACTTGATGTGAGGTGGGACCTCTATTTTTATCAATATTTACAATGCCGCTGTTGATTAATTCGCCGGGAGTTCTTTCTGAAGGATGTTTACCTAGTACGCCGGTTGCTTCCTTCTTGATGAAGAGTTGTTTAGGCATGAACAGGGTAATTAACTGGCTGTATTATAAAACTTATTTCAGAATATTTATAAATGACCGGCTTTCCTCACTTTAAACCATGAACAAAAAATTAATGATTTTGGATTATGCTACGTTAGAGCGGGAGCATCGCTGGTTAGATTGGGGCATAGGTGATATTGTGCAGGGATTAGCTTACACTCATCAGTTGGGATTGGTGTCCCGAGAAACTGCGGTGGTCAGCCGAATAAATAATAAATTGGCCACATGGGGAATTGAGCCTTACTTGTCTAAGAAATTATTTTGCAATGATAAGAGTTATCGTGAATGTTACCGTTGGCTAATGGGGGAACTGGGGAAAAATGCTGGTGAAACTATCGTTGTCGATGATGAGTATAAGCGCGGGGTGCGGGTGGGAAGAGAACTTGGCTGCGAGACTTATTTAATTGTACGAGAAGGAATTACTGCTCCAAGAAAAATTGCTCCCACTAAAGTTATCCATTCTTTAGCGGATTTGTTGCGTTAATCTCTCC
>JACRPH010000033.1 GCA_016214025.1 Candidatus Woesearchaeota archaeon | reverse complement strand
TAAAAGCCCACCAAGCAAGGAATAAGAAGGAATTTAAGCCACTTATTCAAGCAAAAATGCAAAGCATCCAGAAAAAACCATACTTGATAAAATCATTTTTTGCAGAAAGTATTTTATTCTAATCATCAGAAAGGTCTATATGCTTACTCCTTTCCTCTTTTTTCTGCATACTTAAAAGCAAAATTTACCCCCTAATCTAAAGATAATTAATCTCAGCGAAGCTCCATAATTGACAATCCATTTTTACACACTCATTAAATTGAATTAAATAATCTAAACAAGAAAAATAAAAAAAAAAATCAGCCTCTAAAACCACCTCAATCCATACGCTACAAACAATGGCGCAAATACAATGGCGAAAGTGTTTATCACTTTAATCAGTGCATTCAAGGCCGGTCCTGCGGTGTCTTTGAACGGGTCTCCTAAAGTATCTCCCACTACAGCTGCTTTATGTGCATCGCTGCCTTTGCCGCCAAAGTTTCCAGACTCGATGTATTTCTTGGCGTTATCCCACGCTGCGCCGGTATTGGCCATAAACAATGCTAACAGCAATCCGCTTAAGATAACTCCAATTATCAGGCCGCCTAAAGCTTCTATTCCTAATAGTAATCCTACTAATAGAGGAGTTACTATGGCCAGTGCAGCGGGAACTATCATATTTTTGAGCGCAGCTTTAGTTACAATATCTACACACTTACCATACTCCGGCTTGGCCTTTCCCTGCATGAGCCCTTTTATCTGCTTGAACTGTCTTCGTACTTCTAGCACAATTTCATGGGCCGAACTTCCTACTGCTTTCATGCACACCGAAGAGAACCCAAACGGCAGTAACGCTCCGATGAATAATCCTACAATCACTGCCGGGCTAGTCAGCATAAAGTTAAATGGCATACTGCTAAAGTTGCCTACTTCATGAGTAAATGCTACAAACAAAGCTAATGCGGCTAATGCAGCTGAGCCGATAGCGTAACCTTTAGTAACTGCTTTAGTGGTATTTCCTACCGCATCCAAAGCATCGGTAACTTTTCTTACTTTGTTATCCAGTTTAGCCATTTCAGCGATACCTCCGCCATTATCCGTAATCGGACCATAACTGTCTAAAGCGATTATCACTCCGGTCAATGAAAGCATGGCTACCGCAGCAATGGCAATTCCATACACTCCCGCTAAGGCATATGCTCCGGCAATTCCGGCACAAATCACTAATACTACTGGTAAAGTAGACTGCATTCCAAACGCCATTCCCGAGATTAAGTTGGTACCCGCTCCGGTTAAAGATGCTTCGGCTATTTTCTTGATTGGATTAAACTTAGTGCTGGTATAATACTCCGTTATGATGTTGATGCATAAAGTTACTAACAGTCCTACTACAGTTGCCAAGAATAAATTAAGCGGATTATTGGTATAAGCAGTTACTACATAAAATCCAACTCCAGAAATAATTCCTGAAGCAATTAACCCTTTATACAATGCCCCCATGATATTCTTGGATTTTCCTAATCTTACAAACCAAGTCCCGATAATAGAGCCGATAATGGCTACGCTGCCTAACATTAAAGGATATTCTACTGCAGACTGGAATTCACCGGATACGGCTGGAATCATTCCCAACAGCATCGCTGCCAATAATGTAACTACATAAGTTTCATATAAATCCGCCCCCATTCCGGCGCAGTCTCCGACGTTATCCCCTACATTATCAGCAATAACTGCCGGGTTTCGAGGATCGTCTTCAGGAATACCTGCTTCTATCTTTCCAACTAAATCTGCTCCCACATCTGCGGCTTTGGTATAAATTCCTCCGCCGACTCTGGCGAACAACGAAATTAATGATGCTCCAAATCCTACCCCAACTAACATGGCTGGGCTGTGATAAATGGTATAGAACACACTAATCGCAAACAAAGCTAGCCCGACTACTGCCATTCCTGTAACTGAGCCGCCTTTGAATGCTACGCTTAATGCTTCTGCCAACCCTTTCTTAGCTGTTTCCGCGGTTCTTACATTAGCTCGAACAGAAATGCTCATGCCAATAAATCCAGACAGAGCCGATAGAATCGCTCCGAATAAGAATCCTGCAGCAACAGCAAAGCTGAACAAAAAGTACAAGATAACTGTAATTATGACTGCGAATATGGCTACTGTTTTATACTGCCTTTTCATGTATGCCATAGCACCTTCTTTAATAGCTGCGGCAATCTCCTGCATCTTAGCTGAGCCCGGAGAAATTCTCATGATGCGAAAAGACAAATATCCGGCATACAATAATGCAACTAAACTAATTGCAATTGCTATAATTCCTACTAAATTAACCATAAATTACACCCCCATGGTTTTATTAGATATTTTATTATTCTGATTAGAAAACAGCCGGGTTTTATATAGTTTGCGAATGAAATGAGCAAACTTATGAGACGAAGTCGAGTTTATGTGAGCGCACTCACATTATCCAAAGTAACTCCCCCTATGGCTTATCAAGCGATGGAAAAGCTCTTTTCCCATAAAATAACCACTCTCGTCGGAAAGAAAGTGAAGATTGATTTCAGGCACCCCTACGCTTATCGCTTCAAGCTGCTTTATGATGCAGAACGGCTGATGATGCTCTCTGAGGAAGACCAAAACCAAATTCAGCATATTTTCCAAGCTTTCAAGTCAGAATATCAGCAAGCTCTGCTGGGCCTGCTGGTCTTCGGAAGCACTGCCAGCGGGGAAAAAACTGAACAGAGTGATATTGATGTCCTCATTATCCTAAAAGAGAAAAAAGAAATTGATTACGAGCGGAAAGGCTTGCTTAACTTGGGAAAAATTAACCTAATTGAAAAGAGCCAATCGGAGTTGGAAGGAGATTACTTGTTAGCACAAGACTTAGTGCTTAACGCTTTTATGCGGGGAATAGTCATCTACGATAGCGGAATTCTCCGCCAATTCTTGTCCAAGCCGCTTCCCTCGCCTTCGGAAGAGGTTTTTTTCCAAAAAGAAGAATATTTGGAAAAGCTAAAGAAAAGGCTTTTTCTTCTTCTCAAAGATAAGGATAATCTCTCTTTGGTTATAGAATTCAGGGCTTACCTCGTAGAAAAATTCCGTTTGGAGTTACTACATCAGGAGGTTATCTCATCTTCCAAGCAGGACTTGCTAAAAAGAATGTCTAAGAGCAATAGAAAACTTTATTTACTCTATCAGAAGCTACCGCTAAACAAGGCTTGTTTACAGGAAAACAAGGGCCTAATGGCTTTTGTTTCTTGTCTTCTTTCTTTAGAAATACGTTAAACTACAAGAATTTTACGCCACCGGTCATAGACCGGAATGGAAATACGAAATTATAACTTATGGTTCTTTCAGAAGATGATGGAGGAAATAAGAGGAAACATCAGGAATGATAAATTTGTGGAGATGAAGAGAACATGGCTAAGATAATAGCTATTCATTATTTGCATTTACTTGCCCACAATTTTACGCAGTTCCTGCCAGGTTCTCTCGGACCCTTGAGAAGCAGCAGAACACGCTGTATCATCATGAATTGCACCGGTTAACTCTGCGCGATACTCCGTCCATCGCCGCACGTCGAAGGCAGCTAACTTCCCGGCAAGAATCTGCTGCCGCAATCGTTCTGTATCTTCCAGTTTACCAGTTGGGGCTGGAGTCTCCTCATTGACTGCCTGGAGGTATTGTCTGATGATCTGGTTTTCCTCATCCTCAGTTAATTGGGATCCCAAATCTGTTTCAGACCAGACTAGGATACGGCTAAGGTCATACATTGGCGATACGGCAACAGGACCAGTGGGAATTTTCACCTGTTCTAAGTCGATGATCAAAAGTGACGGGTTGGCTGGATCATGGTCTTGGCCGTTACCATTGTAAAGCATATTCCACGGCCACATATCGTAGTGAAGGATATATTTTTCAGGTCCGGTCAAGATTCCGATAGCCGCTTTACGCACCGAGTCAAGCTCGTTTAGGTTCTCTTTTGACAAAGCACCAAGGTAAGGATACCTGAGAGAGTGCCACTTTAACCAAAGAGATTCAAACCGTTCTTTGTTCGTCATGTTCCATGTCGGAATCTGGTTCTTTTTCATAGCCGTGATAAGTTCATCTAGATGTGCCGTGGCCCGAACATGGAACTTACCAAGCGTCGAGGCTGCTGCGGCAAGACCCGCCACCAGTTTTTCTCCGGCGAGACTCTGGACTTGCTTATCAAAAGTGATAGCATCATATTTTCGCAGGAGGATAAAACAATTACCGTCCGATTCAAAAGACCCGAGGTATTGCGGCGTAAAGCAGCCGTGGCTGTAAAAAAGAGGGAGAAGAAGATTCTCCTGCTCATAGTTTTCTCTTTTTAATACCTCAGGCCGCATCGGAAGTAGTGCCCCTGATCTAATATATAAAGAGGGCATTACAAAATCGAATCCTTTGATGAAGGCTGAATGTTGCTCGTCTCCTAAGGCATAGCTCACTGTGGCGGCGGAATTTCTCTGGCGGCCCATAACCGGCGTTATAGTTTGAATTTGGACTTCCTGCCGGTGATAGGCCTGAATGGTTCTGGCCACGTACTCTTGAATGGAAGGCCAGGTCCGCAGAATTACATTGGACTCAAGGCCAGCTTGGGACTTAAGTATGGTATCCTCAAGATTAGTGTAAGGAACTGAAAAAAGCGAGTAGTACCGTTGAAGTTTTCCTTCCCAGTTCATTTGTTCAATTTCTTTGGCCATGTTAAAAGCAATTAATGTAGAGTTAATATACCTAGTTGTATATAAACTTTTTGTCCTCCAGAAGTAATTACCCACATTTGACAGTTAGAAAGCAAAAATTGCGGTTTTTATCAAAAATTATTCAAAAATGTTAATTTGTAGTGCTTTTGGAATCTTTTTTTGTGACTCATTCAATGAATTAATATGTCTTTCTTCTTTTCCCGCAAATCCAAGTTACTGTCGAATGTGGGTAAATCTCTTTGAGTGCTTCTTTCTCACTTCTTCCTTTTCTTCCCTTCCCTCAAGCTATCAAAAAAAAATATCGCTTTTATTCGTTTGGAGATGGGATGATGATTTTTAAAGAATAACCGCTTGATACAAACTAAAGGATTAACTAGTCTTAATTCATCTTTTCGTGCGGAACAAACTCAATTTCCTTATCTTTCTCATTAAAACTTATAACAAATTTGTCAAAGATCCCTTTTCTCCCAATGATGTTAAATTTAATACCTAACCCTTTAGAAAATCCGACTAGGGCAGTAAATTTATGTTCGCCAATAGATACAGGCACTTTGTGCAGATAGATACGGATAATATTACCATCGCCCAAAACCATCTCTGTAAGATCTCCTTCTTCTAATTTTATACCTATAATTTCAGCAATATCTGCATGGAATAAACAATAGCTAGCTCCGGTATCGATATATGCTTTTAGCTCTACTTCCTCTACTTTTCCTTTGAGTATAATAGGAACAATAGGTAAAAGTTCTCCATCAAAAAAGGAGTATTTATATTTCATAGAAAAGTAAGTGTCTCTTTCTTTGTGGGTACGTACATCAAGCTAATCAGTTTATTAGCATTAATTAATTTGGCAGTTTTATATGCTTCGGAGTAAGTTTTTCCAGAAGCCACCACTTTATCATCTATCATGGCCACGCACTCTCCAGCATATTTCTTGAATTGGTCTTCCATTAAATTTAAAAAAGCAGTTGGATATTTAAGATTTTCTAAAGTTTTTAAGGAATTAGCATTAGTTCTTATTTTCAGAGCAGGTAAATTCTCCTCTTTAGGAAATGGGATGATGATATTTAAATAAGAAGTCGGTTAATACCCACTAAAGCACCTCAAATTATTTAATCTCTGGGTATTTGTAAGGCTAGATATGAGAACAAGTACGATTATTGGTGGTCTGGCTACCTTATGTGTTATTGGAACCGGTAGCGGAATAGTAGCATCAGATTATGCCAAAGCAGAAGTAAAACGCCTGGAACAACTTGCAGAAGTGGATGAATATAAAAGCCTAAATTCTAGTTTAAAAGTAATGAGTCAGACAAATTGGGATTCAACGTACAACTTTCCTCTTCCAGGTCTCATAGAAAGAAGAAACGTGCTTCTCCAAGATCCAAAAGTGCAAGAATATTTGAGCAGTCAAACACGAATAAATAATTTGACTTACATCTCTCTTTCTTCCGCCTACGTAGGTATACTTATGTTTTGTTTAGCTTTTTACCTACGCGGAAAAGAGCGGCAATCTTCATCGCCTGCACCCAAACCTGCTTAAAGTTCAGTTTTCTTTATCAGATTTTCTACCCAAACATTTATATATAACCTAATTAACGTTCTATTAAATAAATTTAACAAATTATAAAATCAATAAAATGCTCCTCCGAAACGAAACCGAGCTGAAAGTTATGGAGACCTTAGTTAGATATTGGTATAGGGAGTTC
>JACRPH010000027.1:8474-9197 GCA_016214025.1 Candidatus Woesearchaeota archaeon | reverse complement strand
GACAAAAAGCAAAAACTAATCGTTTAGTTAGTAGTTGCTTAATATGAAAAAGAGGGATGAAGCATTATACACTCTGGGTCAGGAAAATGAAGTATTTATTTTCTTTGAATATCTGCCAAGAGTAATCTTTTTTGTGTGTAAGAATGAGGATTTATGGCGAGGAGTGGGCGCACCACCTGCAAAATTATATGATGTGTTGATGAATCTCAGCATTAAAGAATACTTTGGCCGGAGTTTACGTCGAAGTATGGGTCTAATCCGACTGATGAAAAAAGCATTCAAACTTAGGTTCAAAGTACTTTGTTTCAAGACTTTAGACAATTACCTCAATAATTCGTGTGTAAGAAAGTACGTAAACCAAATTATTATCTATACTTCTAATCCGCTAAAGTACTTGGAGAAGAATTTCGCTACTGATAAAACCGGAGAAAGAACTAAATCTTTCTCTAGCTGGTACAGTCTGCGTTGTGGTAAGAAGAGCCTAAAGAGAGATCATCTCAATGTTCACATTACTACAGGATGCGAATTACACGCTGTAACTTCAGTTACTGTACTTAAAGAGAAAGGAAAAGACAACATTATTTTTAGGAAGCACAATCATAACCTAAAGAAACAAGGTTTTGAAGTAAATATTCATAGCGGTGATAGTGTGTATTTGTCTAGAGAAAATTGTACTGCAGTTGAAGAAATCGGTGGAAAACCTCGTTTCCACTTAAAGAAAGG
>JACRPH010000027.1:0-8429 GCA_016214025.1 Candidatus Woesearchaeota archaeon | reverse complement strand
TTTGGTAAGATGCAAAAATGATAAGGCCCAAGAACAGGAAAGCCATCTGTCTTGGTGTTGCTATAATTTTTCGGTCTTAAGCCGAGCTTATTATGAGTTAGATATCAAACCTACAGAATGGTAGACTTCTTACACACAGCTCAACCCTGCGAAACCTTTATAAATCAAGTTCATTCCAAGTATAAAAGTAAACTCGACGTGCGACATCTCGTAAACTCGACTGCGGTCTCCTAATCTCAAATACAAAACCGCATTTGAGATAATATCAAACACAGTGGTTAAGTTTAAACTGCTTTGTTTCTATTACGAATCTCGTGCGTTTGATACATATGTATGCTCAAGTAAATTTGAGTATGAATGAGGTGATCCAATAGTAGTAGTGATGCAAATAAGTTTCTGGATGCGATTGTACTTTAGGAATAGGTCATTTTTTAACATTTTCCGTTTATCCTGCGGAAGAGTGCTGCTATAGGAGTTCGATTAAGCCATGCAAGTCGGAGGCTCGCAAGGGCCAGGCTGAATGCTCAATAACACGTCAATAATCTGCCTTTAGGTTGGGGATAACCTTGGGAAACTGAGAGTAAAACCCGATAGGCAAAAGATACTGGAATGTTCTTTTGCTTAAACGTAAGGCCTAAAGATGAGTTGGCGGCTGATTAGGCTGTTGGTGGTGTAACGGACCACCAAACCTTTGATCAGTACGGGCCATGAGAGTGGGAGCCCGGAGAGGGATACTTAGACACGGATCCCAGCTCTACGGGGTGCAGCAGGCGCGAAAACTTTACACTGTACGCAAGTGCGATAAGGGAACTCCTAGTGCTTAGGCTTCGGCCTAGGCTTTTGCCAAGTGTAAGTAACTTGGCGAATAAGTGGTGGGTAAGACGGGTGCCAGCCGCCGCGGTAACACCTGCGCCACTAGTGGGACTCGCATTTATTTGGCCTAAAGCGTTCGTAGCCGGACGGGAAAGTCTTGGGTGAAATCGTTGCGCTTAACAAAACGGCGTGCCTGAGATACTACTTGTCTAGAGACCGGGAGGAGTTAGGAGTATTCTCGAGGGAGCGGTAAAATGCTATAATCTCGAGAGGACTACCTGTGGCGAAGGCGCCTAACTAGAACGGGTCTGACGGTGAGGAACGAAAGCTAGGGGAGCTAAAGGGATTAGATTCGGGTATTCTTCTGAAATCCGCTAATTACCCCAGTCGTCCTAGCTGTAAACTCTGTGAACAAGATGTTGCATATTCTTTGTGATTATGCAGTGTCGAAGCGAAGGCATTAAGTTCACCGCCTGGGAAGTACGGTCGCAAGGCTGAAACTTAAAGGAATTGGCGGGAGAGCACTACAACGGGTGCGGCGTGCGGTTTAATCTAACTCTACGCAGAGAATCTCACCAGCAGCGACGGCAGGATGAAGGTCAGGCCAAAGGTCTTACCCAACGAGCCGAGAGGTATTGCATGGCCGTCGTCAGCTCGTGCCGTAAGGTGTCCTCTTAAGTGAGGTAACGAGCGAGACCCATACCCATAATTGCCAGCGAGCGCTTTAGCGTGATTGGGCACATTATGGGGACTGCTGTGGAAACACAGAGGAAGGTGTGGGCTACGATAGGTCAGTATGGTCCGAATCTGCTGGGCTACACGCGCGCAACAATGACGAAGACAATGGGATGCAACGCTGAAAAGCGAAGCTAAACCTCTAAACTTCGTCCTAGTTTAGATTGAGGATTGTAATTCATCCTCATGACACCGGAATCCGTAGTAATCGGGCTTTATAACGGCCCGGTGAATATGTCCCTGCTCTTTGCACACACCGCCCGTCAAACCAACCGAGTTGGGTTTGGGTGAGATGTAGCTTTCAGTTGCATCGAATCCAGATTTGGTGAGGTGGGTTAAGTCGTCACAAGGTATCCGTAGGGGAACCTACGGATGGATCACCTCCTTTATTTTTTTTATTTGAATATACATAATAATAATTGAAAGGGCAAAGCCTTTGGGCCCGTAGCCCAACGGTACCCGACGTGAAAATCATGTCGAGCGGAAAAGAGCGCTTCCCTTGCAAGGAAGAGATTTCGGGTTCGAATCCCGACGGGTCCATTTTTCCGTAAGGAAAAAACAACATGTTCCCGAAAAATGATCTCGGGTAAAAAAAGCGAAAGCCTTTTAATCGTAAATAAATAATTTCATCTTTATTTACGACAAAATAGTTAGCCTTCAGGAACTCAGTTCTTGGCGGCGAAAGGTTAGAAATATGAAGAGATACTTTTCAAGGTATCGTCATTCATTCATATTAATGAACCATATGTAAACCAACATCTTAGGTACGCTGCTAGATGGATGACTCGGCTCGTGACGCCGATGAAGGACGTGACAAGCTACGATATGCTCCGGCGAGCTGAATGTAGGCATTGAACCGGAGATCTCCGAATGTGACTTCACAATAAAATCCTTCGGATTGGGGAACGCAGGGAATCGAAGCGTCCTAGTACCTGCAGGAAAAAAAATCAACAGAGATACCGCTAGTAGCAGCGAGCGAACGCGGCATAGTTCAAACTGAATCCGTTACAGTAATGTGATGGAGATGTGGTGTGGCGGACTTCCTTTCGACCTTTTTTCTGACTTGAAGTCTCCTGGAAAGGAGCACGATACAGGGTGAGAGTCCCGTAAAGGTAGGAAAACCGGTTTTGGAAGTATCCCGAGTACTGCCCCTCGGAATTGGGGCGGGAAGCTGGAGGGCATTAACCTCCAAAACTAAATACGTTACGAGTCCGATAGCGAACGAGTACAGCGATGGAAAGTTGAAAAGAACCCTTGACCGGGAGTTAAAAGTACCTGAAATCTAGCAGCTATAGTAGGCTAGGGCTCTAAGGAGTTCTAGCGTCCGTTTGGCATAACGTGCCAGGGAGTATATTTGAGTGGCGAGGATAACTTGTAAAAAGGCATCCGTAGCGAAAGCAAGACCCCGCAGCTTGCGAGGGGGGAGGTATGAAAGTGCCTCAAGTCACTTGGATATGATCTGAAACCGTGCGATCTATTCCTGAGTAAGGTGAAACGAAGGTAAAACTTCGTGGAGGCCTGAAGAGGTTCTACGTGCAAGTGTTCTTCTAACTTGGGAATAGGGGTAATAAGCCCATCGAGCACGGTCATAGCAGGTTCCTGTCGAAATTGACCTTAGTCAAGTCTCGGACGAGACGATTGGTGCTGTAGAGATACGGATCGAGGATTTAGGCGAGGAAACTTGTCGGTTCTCTGTCCAACTCCGAATGTGCCAATGTTGTAGACTCCGGGAAACAGGGGATCTGGGGTAAACTTGATCTCCGCGAAGGGAACAACCTAGACTGTGGTTAAGGCCCCTAAATGTCAATTAAGTGATAAAGGGTGAAAGGTGTTCGTGGTCTCAGACAGCGAGGAGGTTGGCTTAGAAGCAGCTACCCTTTAAAAAGTGCGTAACAGCTTACTCGTTGAGGCCGTGAGCCCTGAAAGATTGACGGGTCTAAATTGACTGCCGACACCACAGACCATGAAAATGGGGATAGGCAGGCGTCCTATGAGGGCAGAAGCGCCTCCGTAAGGGGACGTGGACCTCAGAGGAATGAAGATCCTGGTGATAGTAGGATCATAGCAGGGTGTAAATCCCTGTCATCGTAAGGGCAAGGGTTCCTTGGCAATGCTCATCAGCCAAGGGTTAGTCGATCCTAACCTTATTCTTAACTGAGTACAGGGAAAGGGAAAGCGGTTAATATTCCGCTACTGTTTTAGTATGTGTGGCAACACCAAGCTCGTTTCTAACGCTTCGGGATAAGCCGACATTGCTTGTCTGCAATGTTAATGTGAACAAGTCCGGGGAGTATCGTAATGATGAGAACCGGATTAAATCACAGATGAGCAGCTCTATGAGTTGTTCGGCTGATATCTGGAGCCCGTGAAAAAGGAACGGGATAAAATTTAAGGCATTCGTACCCAGAACCAGCACAGGTGCCCCTAGGTGAGAAGCCTAAGATGTGAGAGAAAAAACTAGGTCAGGGAAATCGGCAAATTAGTCCTGTATCTTCGGTATAAGGGATCCCTGTGTTCGTGCTTGCATGAGTGCGATCACAGGGCACAGTGACTAGGGTGATCGGACTGTTTAACAAAAACTTAAGGTTCTGCGAAGCTGTGAAGCTGTGTATAGAACCTGATATCTGCCCAGTGCCAGTACTTTAAGCATCATTTCAATGGTGTGAAGAGCTGGTTAACGGCGGGAGTAACTATAACTCTCTTAAGGTAGCGTAATACCTTGTCGTTTGATTGACGACTTGCATGAATGGTATAACCAGATCGCCACTGTCCCGACCTAGAGTCTCCTGAATCTTTCTTCCTGGTGTAAAGACCAGGGATTTCCAGTGGGAAGCGAAGACCCCGTGAAACTTTACTGTAACCTGCCGCTGTGATACGACTTTTATTACATAGCGTAAGTGGGAGCCGTTATGCGCAAGCTTTCGGGCTTGGGATAGGCGCCAATGTAACACCACTTTTTGAAAATTGCATCACTTACTTGCAAGAGGACAACGGTTGGCAGACAGTTTGGCTGGGGTGGCACACCGTTGAAAATGTATCAATGGTGCCCAAAGGTTGGCTCATCCGGTTTAGAAATCCGGAGTTGAGTGCAAGGGCATAAGCCAGCCTGATTGGATTCCAAACATAACAGAATCCAAACGCGAAAGCGTGGCCTAGCGAACCTCTGTGCCTTCTTAATGAGGGCCAGAGATGACTGAAAAGTTACTCCGGGGATAATTGGGTTGTCGCGCCTGAGAGTTCTTATCGACGGCGCGGTTTGCTACTTCGATGTCGGCTCTTCCTATCCTGGCTGTGCAGAAGCAGCCAAGGGTGGGGGTGTTCACCCGTTAAAAGGGATCGTGAGCTGGGTTCACAACGCTGTGAGGCAGTTGGTTTGATATCTGCTGGGAATGTTGAGTGTCTGATAGGAAGGATCATCTAGTACGAGAGGAACGGTGTGTTCGCAGCCTCTGGTCTACCGGTTATCTGACAAGGTACGCCGGGCAGCTACGCTGTAGGCGATAAACGCTGAAAGCATCTAAGCGTGAAGCGCTCCTAGAAAATAGACACTTTAGGACACGGCTACAACAGCCGTTTGATAGAAGCGGTGTGTAAGTACCGAGCTTCGGCGAGGTATTCAGCACGCGCTTACTAACGTCCACATCTTGTTGATTTACATATGGTTTTCATTACCCAAATGAAGCTTTTGCTTTGTTTGGTGTGTATAAACGTGAGTTTATGCAGAAAATCACTTGGGGGTCAAACCCTAAGTTATTTTTTAATTTTGTTGTTTGAATAGGTAGCGAGAGCTAGGTAATTTGAATTCAATTTACTTTTTGATTTTCGTGAGAGCATAGCAACATTTTTAATGTATTGGACAATTATAAGAATATCATGACCACCTACTCCCACTCCAAGCTTGGAACGTTCCAGCAATGCAAGTTCAAGTACAAACTGCAATATGTGGATAAAGTCAAAGTAGACGTTCCCGATACCGTAGAAACGTTCATGGGAAAGAAAGTTCATGAAACTTTGGAAAAACTGTATAAAGACTTAAAATATCAAAAACTTAACTCTAAAGAAAAATTGATTACGTTTTATCTGGAAAACTAGCAGAAAGATTGGGATGATAAAATCATTATCGCTAAAGAAGAGTATTCTGCGGATAATTACAAAGAAATGGGAAAGAAGTTCATTTCTGATTATTATGAGCATTACAAACCGTTTAATCAATTCACAGTTATTGGATTAGAAACGCAGGACTTGTTTGAGCTGAGTAATGGGAGAAGTTATCATGTGCGTATAGACCGCTTCTGCAGCGATAAAGAAGGAAATTACTATATCTGTGATTACAAGACTAATAATCAATTAAAAGCACAAGAAGAGCTAGATGAAGACCGGCAATTAGCGATGTATTCATTATGGGTTAAGCAGAAGCATCCTGATGCGAAATCGGTTAAGTTGATGTGGTATTTCTTAGCTTTTGACAAAGAAATGATTTCTGAACGTTCAGATGAGCAGTTGCTTAAATTACAGGCAGAAACGGAAGCGTTGATAGATGAAGTAGAAAAATGTGTTGAGTTTCCTGTTGAAGTGAGTAATTTATGTGGCTGGTGCAGATTTCAGCATCTTTGTCCGGCATTTAAGCATAAGTTTGAGGTTGAGGAGTTACCAGAGGAGAAGTTTAAAGATAATGACGGAATAAAGCTGGTAGAAGAATTTGCGGTTCTGGATAAGCAGGAAAAAGAAGCTGCTGCTCAGAAAGAAATAGTCAGAGAGAAGTTGATTAAGTTTTCCCAGCAAAAAGATGTTTCGGTGATTTGGGGGACAGAACATAAAGTATCGGTTAGAACTATGGATAAAATTGAATATCCCAAGACAGAGGAGTTTGAGAAATTACTTCGGATAAAAGGCTATGATGTTTTTACGATAAATTATTCCAAGTTCCTATCTAAAATCTTAAAAAGAGAAGTGGATACCGATGTGCTGGCTCAGATAAAGACGAGCCAGACGTGGATGGTGAAGGTGGGGAAGAAATGAATAAAACCATAAACCCAAATAAAATCGATGAACTAATCCTACAATTGCAGCGATTTGACAACCCCAAAGGCTATCGGATGAAATATGAAAAGATTAAAGGCCAATTAATGCCAGCTATGGACGAGCTTGCTTCTTATGGTGAAGAAAGTTTAACTGCACTGCACCATCTGCTAAAATACGAAGAATCCTGGAGTTGCCTCTTTGCTTTGCAGACCTTGCAGAAGATTAAGAGTCCAAAATCAATCCCTATTTTGATAAAATTCATTAAAGATAATGATGATGGAGAGTATTGGGAAAGCGGCGAAGATGCTATGCTTGCACTGACTGCTATTGGAGAACCTGCAATTTGGCCTTTGCTGCAGGAGATTAAAGATAATTTCAGTAAAGAAGAATATTATACTTTCCTAGTCGGCGGGCTGGTAGATATAAAACACGAAACCGTTTATCAGTTTATGCTGGAAACTCTAAAAGACTATCTTAATAACTATAACAGATATGATTCTTGGTTTGATTTGGTTTCGTTTATTATGGATTTTGATAAACAAGAAAATAAAGAGGTTATTCTTTTCCTAGAACAGTTATATGAAATGAAACATCTTTCAAAGGAAGAAAAAAGAGAGATTAAAGACACTATTGAGATTATCAGAGATCCAGCCGGCTTTCAGGAACGTCTTCAGAAAGAGATAGAATCTACTTCAGAAAAGCTTAAAGAGGATTTCAAAGATGCAAAGTCTCCCTGTAAATTAAAACTGGATAAAGAAGACTTCCTAGAAAGAGCTGGACAGGCTGATGATGATTTCGAAGTTAATTTTAAATGCCAGCAATGCGGACAGAGGCAGAATCTTAAAACTGGGATGATTTGGCAGTATTACAAAAAAGATGGCAAAGATGATTTTGACGAAAATAATTTCTCTTTTGAGCATGAGATTATGTGTACTTCTTGCGACAGCCACAATCTGAAACCCAGTGATAAAGGCAGAAGCGAAATTCTTTCCAAAAATATCCGCATTTTGGCAGGAAAAGATAGAGGGATATTGCCTGTCGGCCAAAAAATAATTGTTGAAAACAAGAAAATGGATTTTGATAAGTGCTATGATTATGTTTTAGGCAGAATTAAAGAAGAGCCAAATGATGGCGAACTTTATCTTCGGGCCGGAAACTGCGCCAGAAAAAATAATTTTTATGATGAGGCAATAAGCCATTACCAAAAGTCATTGGAATTAGAGCCTGATTTAATCGCTTCTTATATGAATTTAATTGAAATCTATCTCCATCGCTGGAAACATTACAGTCAGAAAGGAGCGGAACAACTGGCTTTGGATTATTTTTCTCAGATGGTGGAATTGTTTAACAGCAACCAGTATAATCTTTTAACTATCAGTAAAGACTGTTCTATCCCGGAGTGTTTGACAGGGTTCGCTGAACATCTGGGGCTTTCGCTTAAGCGCCGGAAAATCGGCCGTAATGATCCCTGCCCTTGTGGTTCCGGAAAGAAATATAAAAAATGCTGCCTAAGTCAAGAATCTTTTGGCGTCTCTTGGGCTTCATAAATTCGGATTTTCAAATGCGAATACTTGTGCGTCTTCCGGGAAGTATTCCGCAAAAAAGCAGTCATCGCACATCCCATCGTGTAAATATTGGTTATGTCCGCCGATTACAGTTTTGCACTTTTTACAGTTGAATTTTTCTTCCATTTGGTTGGATTTATGTTTTTTTACTCTTCTTATAGACCTTTCTGATGATTAGAATAAAATACTTTCTGCAAAAAATGATTTTATCAAGTATGGTTTTTTCTGGATGCTTTGCATTTTTGCTTGAATAAGTGGCTTAAATTCCTTCTTATTCCTTGCTTGGTGGGCTTT
>JACRPH010000026.1 GCA_016214025.1 Candidatus Woesearchaeota archaeon | reverse complement strand
CCTTTCTTTAAGTGGAAACGAGGTTTTCCACCGATTTCTTCAACTGCAGTACAATTTTCTCTAGACAAATACACACTATCACCGCTATGAATATTTACTTCAAAACCTTGTTTCTTTAGGTTATGATTGTGCTTCCTAAAATAATGCTATCCTTTTGAATCAATACGGAACTCCCTTTCTAGTTTAAAATTGTCCCCCTTAAAAAATAAATTTCTGCGAAGCAGACTATATGTCCAAAGGACGAAACTCCCCCGTTTTTATCGTCTAAGAAATGGAAATTTTATTGTATTTAACGTATGCGATCGCTGTTAGTTGCCCACGAATACTTGAAGTGGTTGATTTTTAGTGCAACGATGCCGAAGGCAAAAAATCAAAGTTTGAGAGCCCGAGCTTTTTATCAATAATCTGCGAAGCAGACAATATTTTAGGGGTGCCCGCCAGTATTATTAAAGTAACTCACAAGTAGTAAATAGACCGAAAGCTTTATAAATACAAGCTTTATACTATATGGTATGTTTAACGATAAACCAGAATTAGATAGAAGGGAACAAAAGAAAATCTTAGAGAAAATGCCTCTTGCTAGTGGAAGGAATGCTAGAGCTATTATGGGGGCGAGAGATTATGTTGAATTAGTTGATAGAGTTCCGTATGATTTTAGAAAAAATGGAAAAGCTGATGACCCAAATGCAATTAAAGGACATATTATTCAGCAAGATTATTTGATTGATGTTAATGTTCAAGGAATAAGAGATCAACTTGCAGATGTTACTGAAGCTTTTCTTAATAACGGCGTAGTTCTTTACATTCCATGGAATGAAGTAAGGTCAGTAAGATTTAATAGATTTGAAGGAGAATATCCATATGAAAAAGTTGGAGCTGGTTTCTTTCCATATGTTCCCATGATGGCAGATATGGATGTAAGAAAAATTGAAACCGTTGAAGATCCTGCGAGAGATAGATTTAACCAAAGTAGATATGGAAGCAAAACTCCTGGAGTTCCAACAGATTGGGTTCCTGTTGAATCTGGAGCATGGCCATTACAGGGAAGATATGGTGGTTGGGGAGAAATTTTTAATGCGACAACTAATGCTGTTAAAGATTTAATCAAGAAAAGAGGCACTCAAGGTTTAGAAATCGTTGGAATGAGAGTTCAACCACTTGGCGTAGGATTAAGCACTTATGAACAATTGGATTTGGGAATGGTTGTTGGAAATGTTGCAGTTGATATTGCTTATGACGGAAGAGGTTTTGGCGGAAGAGGTATGGATATTCTTGTTCCACAAAAAGAAGATAGACTATCTGAATTAGAAAGAAGAATTAAAGTAAAAGCGAAAAACAGATAGGAGATTTCTAAATAATTTTCTGAGGCGGAGCCGAAGACTATCTGTTGCGAAGCAACTGCGGGCACCCCGTTCGTGCGAGGGCTTTCAAATTGAAACTAACGTATGCGCGCTGTTATACGCTTCCGTCAGGAACGAGCCCGAGTGCAACGTTCAGCCGAAGGCTGACGGGCGAAGAGGTTTCGGGGGCGAGCCAGTTTATTAGAGAAGTTTCACATATTCCCGTTTTCGTCGGTTTTTATAAGTAGAGTATGAAATGACCCCCGTGACTCCAGTAATTGTCCCTCTCCCCCTATTTCATAATTTACGACTCCAATAATTATGTATCCGCCATCTGAAGCCTGTTGTACTGTTTGCCCTGAGCCTCCCCCGAACGTTTTCTCCCACAGCTTGTTGCCGATTGCATCGGTCTTGATCAGGTAGGCATCCGTGGAAGATTTCCCTGCAATTATATAACCGCCATCGGAAGTTTGTTTAACTGAAAACGCCTCATCTATTTTGCTCCGCCCAAACTCTCCTCTTCCAAACTTTCTCTCCCATACTTTGTTTCCATTTTCGTCTGTTTTAAGAAGGTAGACATCGGAATCTCTGGGCTGACCAGAATGTGTATCCTCCATAACGCCCGTCAGACCTGTAAGAATGTACCCACCGTCGGAGGTTTGCTGGACTGAAAATGCTACCTCATCGGTATAATTTTCACCGAAAGTCTTTTCCCACAACTTATTTCCGTCCGAATCTGTTTTTATAAGATAGGCGTCTGCTACCCCTTGACCTCCCCAATATCCATTATAAATATAGGGTTCTGTTCTATTATTTTGGACTGTAAATCCTGCAATAATATATCCGCCGTCAGAGCTCTGCTGGACCGAATATCCGACGTCTACGTATTTTCCCCCAAACACCTTATTCCATTGTTCATTTCCATTCGCATCTGTTTTTACAAGGTATACATCTTCTGGCGCTGACTGTCCCAGTTCTTTTGCGGTGTAAGGGCTAACACCAAATGACCCTGTATCTCCGACAACTATGTATCCACCGTCGGAGGTTTGCTGGATTGAATACGCATTTTCATTATAAAAATCCCCAAATGTTTTTTCCCATATCATATTGCCGTTTGCGTCCGTCTTTACCAGGTAAGCTTCACTTCCTATAAGATAAAAAATCTCACCTCTTGGGTTGTATTTTGTTTTAATTCTCTCGGGCCATTTGGCAAGTATCTTCTGCAACCTCACATTTTCCACCTTTGTGTCTTCGGGTATAGTCCCGTTTTTTATCCTGTATGACTGATAACTTCCTGTAATTATGTATCCTCCGTCGCTAGTCTGCTGAACAGAACGCGCTATATCACCGCTTTCTCCGCCAAAAGTCTTTTCCCAGAGCTTGTTTCCGTTTGCATCAGTCTTAAAAAGATAGAATTCGTCATTTGTTGGAAACCCTGATTCAGGCTCTATGCTCGATGGCCTTCCAGACATTTTTGACCTAACAATTATGTAACCACCATCAGAGGTCTGCTGACCGGGGGTGGACGGAATATAAAATGAGCCGTAAGTCACTGGAATTACTTTCATCCAGCCTTTCGAAGCAGGGATTTGTTTTTCAAAAGGAAGCTTGATGTAAACACCAAATATTACGATGCATACTACAATTACCAAAATCAAAGCTACGATTAACTGACGTCTTCCTCTAAAAAATTTCCAATTCATCATATACTTAATACTTAGACTTATTTAATAATCTTTTGTAAGAGTTCGGAGCAACCAATCTAATTCTGAGTATAAAATTCTCTAACCACACATTTAAAATCTTCAAACCCTGCTGGTGCTGGGAAAAAACGTGAACCAATGGTATCTAAAATGAAAACTCCATCGACTTTTCCTTTGCAAGCTTCAAGAGCCATAGCATAAACTTTTTTTGATTTTTCTCTTCCTTTCCAACCAGGTCCTGACCAGATTTCACCTATTATCAATTCTAAATTTCGGTTTTTTGCATCTTCAGCCAAGTTATTGATTGTTATTGCAAGCTTATTTTTTTCTTCTTCATTTTCTGGTGTCCCTATAGTTGGAGCAAAACAGGAGTACGAATTATTGAATGCTGATGTGTTCCACTCCCCCTTTAAACAAATTTTGCCGCTATAAACAGCCTCTATTTTTGGTTTAATTTCCTCAAGCCAAGATACTCTTTTTTCTATGCCCAGTTTATTATCTGCTTCATTTAGTGGCGAAAAAATATCAATTTTCAGTTCTTCAGCTATCTTAGCCCACTCAATTACAGCCGAATCCAGATTCTGCATAAAATCTGTGTTTTCAAGTATTTCGTTAGGAATTGGGCCTGGGACACCATGGAAAAATTTTTGCTTTAAATCTGGTTCAGGAAACATGACTTCAGGAATAAGCCAAATTCTAAAATCCTTTGATTGTGCCTTTTTAATAAAAGAAATTAAAAACTCTTTTGTTTCTGGAACTAACCAAACCTCTCCTTTGTCATTGACATAGAACATCGGGCCGAAAGCCAGAGTGTTAATTCCGTTTTCTGCTGCTTTATCAAGATTGAATGAATAAGGCCTATAATCCTCCCTAAGCGATGAAGCGCTCAAGGTAGGCATATAAACACCTTTGTAAATTTCCTTTTCACCAGAAATGTTTTGGCTAAGGATTTTAGCCGGGCATTTTTCTTGATAAACGTATTCATTGATATAAAAAATTAAACCGATCAAAACCAATAACAGAATTACAACAAATATTTTTCTCATAATAAACCATAATCTATCTGATCCTTTAATAATCTTTTCGTAGGCGAGCCCCCGAAACTTGCGTATAACGTATGCGATTTAACGAAGTTGATTTTTCAGAGATGGGCGAGGCTGAGGCAACCCACAGCCGAGACCCTCAAAAAATAAATTTGGGTGGAGAAACCTGCAAGGTTTCGGAACCGTTAAATTCCTGTTAGTTGCCCACGAATACTTGGAGTGGTTGATTTTTAGTGCAACGTTCCGTAGCGAAGCGGAGGAAAAAATCAAAGTTTGCCCCTGAGCGTTTTTCGTTAGAAGCCCCCGCCGTCGTTTTTTGCTTTTTTTTAGGAAAAAGAAGATATTGGTCGCAGTCATAGAGAAGGAAAGAATCTTAATCTATGTTCTTTATAGTAATGTAATACTTCATAATCTTTGATAATATCGGAAAATCTTTCTCTAATATTTTCAATCAATTCTCTTAATTTGTGTTCGTTTTCTATTTGAATTTCTATCTCAATATCATAACCACCAAGAACTTCATCATGATATATAATATTTGGATTCTGTTGAATATATTGCTTCAATTGCTTGATTTTTTCAGAAGTTGTGTTGAATGTAGTAATATGAATTTTGTAATATTTTAATCCTAGTTTTTCAATATTGAATTCTGCTCTATATCCAACAATTATCTTCTCTTTTTCAAGTCGTTTTATTTTATTGATTATAGTTTTAGGGGTTAAGCCAGTTTCTTGAGAAATATCAACTATTGACATTCTAGCATTTTTTGAAAGTAATTCTATTATTTTAAGATCAGACTTATCTATTTTTTCTTCTTTTGGTAATGATATGACAGGCATTGAAAAGATATTTTTTTCAGATTTCAAAAGATATGCTCTGCTAAAATAAGTTACATTTGAATAAATTCCAAATTCTCTTCTTTCAATAAAGTTATTATATTTTGTAAGCAATTCTGTCCAAAAAGAATTCATTTCTTCCAAGGATTTGTATAAGAACCAAGTGTTAATATCCCAGTTACCCTCTACTTGAACGAACCATACTAAATTTTTATTTTTTTGGAGAAAAGCTAAAATCTCTTTTTCTTTTTCTGGTGAAAGTTGATAAAATTTTATGAAAAATCTAAAACTTGTGAATCCCAATTTTCCAGTATCTATGACTGCATTGAATGATTTTATTATTTCATCTTTAAACAATCTGTTAATTCTGTATTTTATAGCATCTTTGCTTAGTCCAATTTTTTTAGCTAATTGTTGAATAGTCTGTCTGCTATTACAATCCAGTTCATATAATAATTTTCTATCTTTCAGGTCTAAATCTACCATAATATTATCATATATATACTATTATTTATAAATATTACTATTTTTGATTAAAATTAGCTAAAAACTTTCTTATATGTTCTGAGACATACTTATTGTTACTTTGTTGTGGTTAAAATGAAAATCGCTTTAATTCAGCCAAATTTAGATGAGCATGGAAATCAAAAGCAGGCATACGGCTCAATAAAAAGGCCTCCTGAAACAGGATTTGCAGTTTTGAGTAGTTGGGCGAATGAGTTTTCTAAGCAAGAACACGAAACAAAGGTATTTGATCCTAATAGGAGTATTGAAGATATTACTGAAGAAGCGTCTCAGTACGATATTCTTGGATTAACAGACTGGTTTTCAAATCATAGAAACAGTATCAAAATAGCGAGAGCTGTTAAATCTCTAAATCCGCAAACAAGAATTGTTTTTGGCGGGCCTAATGTTTCTATGATACCTCAACTCGTTCTCAATAATCATCCCTATGTTGATTTTGTTGTCCAAAGAGATGGAGAAGAATCTTTAGTCGGATTAATTGAAGGTAGAAATCCTAAAGATATTCCGAACCTCTGGTATAGAGGAATAGATGGCAATCCCACATTTTCATTTCCTAAATTTACTGATTTAAAGAAGATGCCACTATGGGATTTTTCAAGGCATGAAAATGCAGAAGAGCGATTAAAAGAATATCTTGAAGCTCAAAATTCAGGACTTGACCCCTGGATTTTTCCGCCATTAGCATTATTCAGTTTTAGAGGATGTATGAAAGCAATAAGAGAAGGTGTTTGTAGTTATTGCACTTCTTCTGAAGAACAAGGAAGAGCTTTACCTCCTGAAAAATTATGGCAACAGATAAGACATCTAAATCAAACATATGGAGCAGAAATATTTTACATGGCTGATGACATTTTCCCAATAAGTTCAAGAAGAATAAAACAGATTACAGAAGCCAGACCAGAAGGTGTGAAGGCAAGGATACGAGCTTATGGTTATCTTCCAGATATGGCAGAGATGACTCAAAAAGATTTGGAACAAATGGCTCAAAATTTGAATAGAATCGGGGTTTTCAATCTATTTTTTGGTTCAGAGCATTATGATCCACTTGTTTTATCTGGAATGAATAAAAGAGGCGTAAGTGTTGAAGAAACAGCAAGGATGAGGCAATCGCTTAATTAAAATAGACGAGAAGAAATAATTTCTAAGACGCCAAAATAGATAAATACCTAGAAAGTACTCCCTCAATCGTCAGTAATCTGAGAAAGAGGGGGTTAAAACTATGCAAAATAACACAGAATTCACACATTTAAAAAGCTTTTTTGATGCTTTTGATTGGGTGCCAATAACAGAGATACTAGGTAAGACCAGATTTTCTCGTCGAGGAAAAAAAAAGATATTTGCACCGGCCAATTTATTTCGGGCATTTGTTTTAAAATCGTATCTCTTGGTAGATGATAACACTATTTTAGTGAAAAGATTGCAGGAAAATAAAAATTATCTTGATTTTTGTAATCTTAACATAATTCCAAGCCATGATGTCCTAAATAATTTTGAGAAAAACTATGTCCATAAATTTGTGGCAGTCTTTGAGTTTCTCGACGATCTTCTTGAGAAAAATCACGCTTTTGAGGATGATGATATGAGCTTTGATGGAACCGATATTCCTGTTCCATTTAAACTTAAACAGTCGCCTCATCGCTATCATTTTGGAGCCAAAAGCGATAAGAAAAAGTTTCATGGTTTTTGGTTAATGATTTTGGCGTCTGTAAAACATCAAATAGCAAGAAGATTTATTGTGGGATATGCCAGAGAAGGGCAGATCAATTTGGCAAAAGAATTATTAAATCAAAAACAAATTGATGAAAGTAGAAACAATATCTTCATAATTATGGATGGCATCTTTGACTTTCGTGAGATGCATGAAATTGTTATTTCTATTCAACATAAAATTCCAATTATTGGATACAATCAAAGACGCTCCGGAATTCCAGAAAGAATTAATTTGCCGTCGCTAAATTGGCATTTTCAAATCAATCCCGTTTACAAAGATAATAGTTTTATTTTAGAAGAATTTAAGAAAAGAATAAGCATAGAAAGAGTAAATAGTTATTCTAAAATTTATACTCCTATTTGTTTAATACAAAACAAAATTAAGAAAAGCCAGACTATCAAAAAGACAACAGTAGAAAATATTGTGGTGTTCTCATTCATGTTGGAGCAATTCAAGTTATTAGCTCGCATGAACGCAAGGCAGGCTCAAAAACAGTTGTCCTTTTATAAAGAATGAATTTATCGTTTGCCTCTAAATCTTTCGGTTTTGTAGTCTCTTAATAGTGGTAAATATGGTTTCGGAGTCCCGCCCCCTTCATAAGTAAATTTTTTTCTCAATTGCGCTAAACGTATGCAAGTTGCTGTTTGCCGACCCGACCGTAGCGACCGAGAGTAAAATTCCGTTATCAAATAGCGAGGGAGCGGAGGGAGAGCGCAGCGGGGCTTGAGCCGCAGCGAAAGAGTTTTTTCAGCGCCGAGAAGGTAGGGGCTGCCGTAGTTTTGCAAATTGAATTTCTTTCTTATCAAGTCATGAGCAGAGCGAGAGTATAGTTAGGGGGCTTAAGTTCACATTCCACCGACGCAGACCCGACAGGGGTTGTCCCTACGGGATGTCGGGTAGGACAAGCTTTTCGACTATCAAATTACAGAGGCGGGGAGGAACGACTTTCTGAGTTTTACGTCGAGGAGAAAAGTTGTCCGTCTGCCGTCGGTGGTGGTTGAAATAGTTGTGGTGTCACTTTGTAGTTACAATTCAACCGAAAGGTTTATATAGTAGGGGATGTTTTCAATAGCATATCAATCAAAAATAAACATAATGGAGGTTATAAAATGGGAGTAGAAATACATGTAATCAAAAGGAATGGAAAACAGGAGTATAGATGTGGAAATAATACCTCCGATTCCTATTACTTAAATTCTCATGAGGAACCATTCGACAAATTAGAAGAAGCAGTAGCACATATGGTAGATTGGCAAGTAAGAAACCATTATGGAGTTTTTGATGATCTCTCTCATCCTAATGCTTCGAATTGGGATGAACCAGAAACTAGAGAATCGGCCATTCAAGGGTGGACTAAACATCTAAGAGAAGTTGTGGCAGGCGATGGAAGAGGAGTTTATTTTGATTTAGATGCTTATTCTGCTACAGTTGAGAGAGTTACTAGCCCAAGTGTTGCAAGAGGTACATTTTTATTAGGAGATAAAGAAGTTAATGTTCTTAGAGAAGTAGCAAACTATCTACAGAGTGAACGAGAAATCCCTATAGAAAAAAGAAATCCATCAGATAGATTTAACTTGCAACTATTTGAAGTAACTATTGATAAATTAACAGATGTTGATTCTATAACTGTGAACCCACATCCTGAATTAAGACCCAATGAGGTTTTAGCATTGGACACTGCTTTCAGATATGTTGGGTGGCTTGATAGAACGTACCAAAATAGAGAATCATAATAACTTTTTCTTTTTTTATCACATTATCTTCGAAAACTTAAGCCCCCATTTAATTCAATTTGCAAAATTTGGGAGAGCAAAGCGAACCGCTAAATAATCGTTAGAGGATAGTGCGAAGCATTTCCAAGTCGTTTCGTCGTCAGATTTAGCGAAGGCAACCCCGTTAAAATTTCGAGGTTTACCTTTGAGATTATCGTCGAAAAGGCGCTGAAAAAATTTTGGCAAACGTATGGGGTTTTACGAAGTCCCGAAAGCAAAGATTTTCCCTCGAAAAATGAGGCAACCCACATTTTTCAGAGCTGAGAAATTTTTGAGAGCTGGATTGACATTTGGGAATTTTACGAGCCGAGTAAAATTCCTGTAAACCCCTGTTTGCCGACCCGACCGTAGCGACCGAGAGTAACATTTTATTATCAAATAGCGAGGGAGCGGAGGGAGAGCGCAGCGGGGCTTGAGCCGCAGCGAAAGAGTTTTTTCAGCGCCGAGAAGGTAGGGGCTGCCGTAGTTTTTTCTTTCGTCGTCATTAAATTACTGCTGAAAGCAGACTAAACTTGAAGGGTGGGGTGCTACATTAGTTTATTTGGGTAAAAGTCAATTCCGTAATCTTCAATAATCTGGATAAATTCATAATCTTCAATGATATTAAATTTGTTACGCAAATCTATCATAAATCTTTGTAGTTCTTTAGCATTTTTTGGTTCTATTTCGATGTCTAAATTCCATTTCCCTAAAAGTTTAGTCGTCGCTAAAATTGCGGGAACATTTTTTAGATAAAGCAATAATTGTTTTTCTTGCGAGATTTTAGAATTATCATATTTAATGAATATTTTATATGTAAGCCTATCAAAATGTTTGAAGTCAATCATTGTCTTGTAACCAGCGATAACTCCGGACTTCTCTAAGTTTTTAATGCGATATTTGACTGCATTTCTTGATAGTCTTACTTTTCTCCCTATTGTTTCATAAGGAAGTCTTGAATTTGCTTTAATTTGGCTGAGTATTCTTTTATCAGATTCATCTAGTTTTGTTTCTGAAAATATCTTAAAAAGAATTGTTTTGGAACGTTCTTTTTTTTCTTCTAAGAAGTAGCCATATTCATATAGGTCGAGTTCTAAAATTGGATTAATCTCGTAACTTTCTATAATTTCCAGATTTTTCTCTAAGATTTCTCTGGATAGTTCTTCAAACGCATTAGAATTTTTAGCCCAAATGTCTGTTATTATATCAAAAGGTCCTGAAACAAAAGCAACCCAGAATGTCGGATATTTCTCGAACAAATCTTTTGCGAATTTTGTATAGGCTTCTTCGGTTACATTTTTTAATTTAATATGAACCCTAAACAAAGTGTATCCTAATCTTCCAGGATCAATCAAGGCATAAAAAGCATAGATGGTTTTCTGCGAAAGCAAGCGTTTAATCCTATATTCTGCGACTTGTGTACTTACACCCACTTTTTTGGCTATTTGTGATAAGGCAAGATTAGGATTTTTATCTAGGACATCTAAGATTCTTCTGTCTTTCACATCAAGCTTGATATTTGCCATATTTCTTACAATAGGCATTAATAATATATAAACTTTGCCATTTATCAAATTTTTACATCTAAAGTTTTATTAATTAGATTAGGTAATGAGTATCTACTTAATGGTTACACTATGACAATCAATAGACAGAGAGTTCGTGAAGAAGAATGGAAAGATTGGAAGTGGCAGCAAAGAAATGCTGTAAAAGACGTTAGACAGGTTTCAGACCACTTCACCAAGATAGATAGAACTTTCTTTAACGATCTCTATGAAAAATCGAAAGGGCTTAAATTTCAAGTAACTCCGTACATGCTTTCACAAATACCCCCAGATATATCTTTAGAAGAACTCCAACGAAATCCATGGTTTTTACAATTCTTCCCAATAGGAGATGTTTATCGTGAAGGGCCTGATGCGTATAACGGGACAGAAAATTGGGATATGCCTGAGGAATTTCCAACAAGTAATATCCAGCATAAATATACGAATAGAGCATTACTTAGATTTAGAAACTGTTTAGCATATTGTAATTTTTGTTTTGAAGCATTAGGAACATTAGAAAAAGACCCTAAGCCAGAAAAAATATTCAAATGGGGAGATTGGGAAAAATCTTTAGACTATCTGGCAAGTCGCCCTGAAATAGAAGAAGTCGTATTGAGTGGGGGTGAGCCATTACTTTTGCCTGATTCAAAATTAGAGCAAGTATTAAGGGATATTTCAGAAATTCGCAATTCAGATGGAAAACCAAAGATACGATTTAAGAGAATACATACAAGAGTTTTGAGTCATAATCCATATAGAATAACAGATAAATTAGTAGAAGTACTCAAGGAATATAGAGTTAATGAAATGGCTTTCCACATTGCTCACTCGTCTGAGATAACTCCAGATTTCAAAGAAGCAGTTTATAGGATTAGAGAAGGTGCAGGTAGGTATGCTCCGATTTTAGCGACGCATACACCATTATTGGGAAATATTAATGCAAATGCCGAGACATTATGGGAATTATTTGGACAACTCTACGAGCTGAATGTCAAACCCTATTATCTTATTCATACTTTTCCACATACCCCATTTGCAAACCAGCAACGTATGTCTGTCAGAGATGGAGCAAGGTTAATGAAACAATTGAAAAGGCACAAGTCAAATATCGTAATTCCCGAATACATCGTTGCTCATTATAATGGAAAAGTTACCGTCCCGTTAGAGTTAGATGGTACACCAGAATTTCAATATACTAAAGATGGACATGGAAATCCTGTTGTAAAATTCTTAAATTGGAAAGGAAAATGGGTTGAATATCCAGATGTTAAAGATGCGTTAGCGCCCCACCCCGTTTAAGAAGAAAGAAAAAATTTGGGAGAGCGTCAGCGAACCGCTAAATAATCGTTAGAGGATAGTGCGAAGCATTTCCAAGTTTTTCCATCTTCAGATTTAGCGAAGGCAGCCCCGTTAAGACTTCGAGGTTTACGTTTTGGAGTATCAAAAGGCGCTGAAAAAATTTTGGCAAACCCCTATTAGCCGATACTGCTTCTCGGATAATGGGGGTTAATGGGGTTATTGCGAAAAATATTTAAACCACGTGGTCTTTTGTGGTTTTAATGGATTTTAATGCTAAAGAACTACAAGTGAACAAAAATCAGCTTTTAGAAAGACTTATCGAAGAAACTAAACTAAGAAAATATTCCTCCCAGACAGCTAAAGCGTATGTCCAAACCATCTCCCGGTTCATCGATTCCGGCAAGACTGCCCGAGAGTTCCTGCTTTCTAATGCTGACAAGAGCCGCTCTACTGTACGCACCATTTACTTCGCCCTGAGCTTCTTGTATGAAAAAGTATTAAACACTCGCTTCCGTGAAAAGTTTCCTTTAGCCAAAAACGAAGGCAAGACCCCTCAGGTTTTAAACAAAGAAGAAGTAGAACAATTACTGGAAGCTACCCTAAACATCAAACACAAACTGCTCATGGGGGTAATGTATTATGGCGGTTTACGGCTGGATGAAGTGATAAGCCTAAGATGGACTGATTTTGACTATGTTCGTGGTACAATTCACCTAAAGACAACTAAAGGAAGCAAAGAGCGAGTGATATTTCTGCATCCAAAAATAAAAAGCTTAATGGAAATTTTTGGAAAGAAAGCAGAAGGATTAGTATTCCCTTCCGGACGCGGGGGAAAGCTTAGTCAGCGCACCGTAGAATTGGTAGTGCGCCATGCCGCCCAAAAAGCCGGAATTAAAAAAAGAGTAACTCCCCACACTTTACGCCATTCATTCGCCACCCATCTCTTAGAAGCAGGAGCAGATATACGTTCCATCCAGCAGCTGCTGGGCCATAAAGACTTAAAAACCACCCAAATCTATACTCATGTAGCTAATAAAGATATAAATAAATTGGCTAACCTATTATAACCATGGGGCTTCAATTCAAAGAAATAGTGGTAAAGAAAGAGATTTCCATCAAAGAACTGCATGGAAAGATCCTGGCAGTTGATGCTATGAACTTATTATACCAATTCTTAACCACTATCAGAGCTCCTGATGGTTCTCCTCTGACTGATAAAAACGGCAAAGTTACTTCACACTTAATCGGATTATTCTACCGTACTACTTCATTGATGGGATCAGGGCTGAAATTAGCGTTTGTATTTGATGGAAAAGCTCCGGAAATCAAGCAGAAAACGTGGGAGAAGCGAACTCAAATAAAAGCTGAAGCCTCTCTCAAACTAAAAGAAGCTGCTGAAGCCGAAAACATAGAAGACATGCGTAAATATGCCTCCCGAACCGCAATTCTAACTCCGGAGATGAAAGAAGAGGCTAAGAAGTTGCTTCATGCGTTAGGGCTTCCGGTAATACCGGCACCTTCTGAAGGGGAAGCGCAGACTGCCTATATGGTCAAGTCAGGAAGAGCGTATGCTTCGGTATCGCAGGATTATGATAATTTAATCTTCGGCTGTCCACTTTTAATTAGAAATCTCTCCCTGGAAGGAAAACGCAAGAAAGCAGGTAAATTTGCCTATGAAACAGTAAAACCGGAAATGTTGTTGTTATCTGAAGTTTTATCTAACCTAAAGCTAGATATTGACCAATTAATTGTACTGGCCATTCTAGTCGGAACTGATTATAATCCTGGCGGAGTTAAAGGCATCGGCCCCAAGAAAGGATTGAAGCTATTGCATCAGCACGGGCATGGGTTTGAAAAAATATTTGCTGAAGTAGAATGGAGTAAGCATTATCCTGAGCTATCCTGGAAAGAAATATTTGATACCATTAAGCATATTCCGGTAACGGATGATTATAAGTTAGACTGGAATAAAGTTGATGAGAAAGAAGTGTTGAAATTGCTGGTAGAAGAGCATGGTTTTAGCGAGGAGAGAGTAAAAGAAAGGCTGGAGAAGCTGAAGTCAAGTAGTACGCAGTTTGGCCAGAAAGGATTGGGCAGTTTTTGGTAAGTTTTATGATGCTTTTTATTTACTCTCTTGAGACTAGAAATCTTTTTATACTTCATCCTTTATCTTATGTTTTTTAATGAAAGATGTAATTTCTATGCAAGATTTTTCCAAGCAGGAAATACTCGCCATCCTGAATGCTGCTGATGAGGTTAAGAAAGCGGTCCATGAGCCCAAATCTGCCCTAGTATTCCGAGAAAAATACCAGCGAGATATCAACACTCTTTTAGAAGGAATTAAAGTTGCCTGCCTATTTGGAGAAAAAAGTACCCGGACTAACTATTCCTTTCGTGTAGCTGCCGGCTCTGCTGGCGCTTATGTAGATGGATTCTCTTCCAAAGATGATACCTCTTTAGCTAAAGGAGAAACGTGGGGGGAAACCTTTGCCATGTTCGGTGGCTGGGGTTATGATGCTATTATCATGCGCACCACCGAAGAAGGGCTGCCTAAATGGATTGATGAATATCTTACTAATGCTCATCAGCAGTTAAAACAACAGCATGAGCTGATAGATCTGCCTTTGGCTTACCGCAAGCCACTCATACTTAATGGCGGAGATGGAAAAAATCAGCATCCCACCCAATGTTTCCTGGACTTGTATACGTTACGGGAATTAGCCCGGGCTGAAGGGAAAGAATTGGATGGGTTGGAATTAGCCTTGCTCAATGATTTAAAATACAGCCGGGTTATCGGCTCATTGATGTCCGTAGCGCATCTATTTGACTGGAAATTACATTTAGCTCATGCAGACCGTTTTGGCCCCCAGCCTCATCGCTTAGAAGAGCTGTTGCGCAGAGGAGTTTCTGTAACTGATTATGGGCCTGACTTTAAACAAGCTATGGCGGGCAAGTTTGCGGCAATCCAATCCCGGCCGCAGAAAGAACGAGTCGGTAAAGGAGAAGATTTCGCTGAAATTAAAAAAATTGGCCAGATAACTCGGGAGCTGTATGACTCGTTAGGAGAACAAGCGCCTTATCTGCTTCATCCGCTGCCCATTGATGCGGAAGAATTTGAAGAGATTTCTGCCGAAATGATTTTCCATCCTAAAAATATGATGCATCTGCAGGCTTCTAATGGGATTTATGTGCGCAAAGCTCTAATTGCTTTAGGGGTGGGAAGAATGAAATTAGGACATTCTGAACCAGGTTTAACTGAAGAGAGAGGGACAACCATCCAGGATATTCCTAAAAGTGCTTCTCCTAAAGAGATAGACAATCCGGCTTCAGGATTCATTCGCGGCAATGGAATAGTGTTAGACCATATTCCTGCCGGCTGGGGAAGAAGATTGGAGGGAATTCTAGGATTGGAGGGAGAAGGAATTTTCTTAGTCGGTTCTTATAATATGCCGGTCGCTCAAGGCAGGAAGCCATGCAAAGATATGCTCAAGATTCATCAGCAGTATAATTTTTCTCCAGAGCAGCTTCAGGCTTTAGCAGTGGTTGCTCCGGATATTACCATAACGGAAGTAAAAAATGGCGAAGCAGTACGAAAGTTTCGCCCTCAAGTGGGCAATTATATTAACGGAAGAGTTAAATGCGGCAATGACGCCTGCATCACCAATGTAAAAAAAGAGCACATAACCACGCAGCACAAAATAGAAGAGATAAATGGAGAGCGAGTCCTAACTTGCCATTATTGCGAGGTAACTGACACTATTCCTAAGATTTATCAGGAGCAGAGATTTATTTATATTGGGAAGTGAGACTGAGGATTTTTCTCCGTAACTTTTATAAACACACTACGTTTTATTACGTAATATGGTAATTGGAAGAATAAGCAAAGGAACTTTAATGGACCAGATATACCTGCCCAAGTCCAGACCGCCGGGATTTGCTGTAGGCAGTTTTGTAGAGTTAATTCCCACTTTAAAAGAGAAAGCCCCTTTTTACACCCATAGCTTGCCTCACGTTGGACCGATTAAAATTCAGATAATTACTGAAATCTTTAATTACTTTGAATATGTAGATAATGTAATTATCACCGGCTCTTTCTTGGAGAAAGGATTTAGCTTTAGTGATATAGATGTGATAATCATAGATAAATTAAAATTAGATAAAACTTGGGAAGAACATTTCTTAGAAGAGCTGGGAATAAAAGTTCATATTATTTGTATTGATAGGAATAGCTTAATTAGAGGATTTAAAACAGACCCTTTATTTCAGATGATGCTCAGCAAGTATATCTCTAAGAAAAGAGAATTGTTCAAATTGGATTATGAATTTAATTACAAATTGCTAGACTTGCACTTGCATCACAGCCAAACTTTAATAGCTGGATTTGGCTTGTTATCGGGTAAAGAGAAGTATAATCTTACTCGAAATTTGTTTGCGATAAAGCTGTTCCTGAATAAAAATAAAGTAAGTACAGAGCAGGTAGATTTAGCCATAGAACATGCTTTTGGGAAAGGTGCGGTAAAGAAACTAAAGAATAACTTGATGGAGAAAAATAGTTTTTTGCTGAAATTTAAACAAATTTATGCTCAAACATTCAAAACAGTCATGATCCGAGCCAAACATGCCTCAAAATAGAAATAAGTTGATTCAGTTACTAATTGGAAATCTCGTTAACGTCGTAGTACATAAAGTGCTGGAAGAAGCGGTAACTGAAGATATTATGAGAAATCACTATGATAAAGAGAGTTTGGTTAGTCTGGAAATTTCTAAAAAATATCGTGAGCAAATAAATCCTCTCCAAAGGACTTTGCCCAATGAAGATGTTGAAAATATTAAAACAGAAGTGTTAAAGAGAGCTAAAAAAGAGCTGATGTACCACATTTCTAAAGGGTATACTGGGATTAAGTTAGAGTTAATCGAAGAAGTATTAGATAAATTACTGGATGAGTTAAAGATAGGTTAACCAACTCTTCTTAGAAACCTTTTTATTCTCCCTGCTAATACCTTGTTCATCATGTTATCCGCCACTACTGAACTGAAGCATGCACAAAAAGTGAAAGAATACTTGGTAAAGCACAATTTAGTCAACTTAGATTTCTTTCCAGTTAAAGAATTAGGCCGGATTTATTTTCCCATTCTGAAGAAAGTTAAAGTTCCTGGAGCAGAAGTGGTAGATACCAAGTTCTCTTTTCCTCAGAAACAGCATGAGGCGGCGCTGGAAGAGCTGCTAAGCAAAGTTCTCACCAAAACCGAATTAGAATTACTGCCCCACAGCCAGGAAATCATCGGCAAGATTATGATACTAGAGATTCCATCAGAATTACAGCACAAAGAGAAGCAGATAGCCCAAGCTTTTCTTAAAGCCAATAAAACTATTGAAACTATTGTGAGAAAAAGTGAGTTTCATTCCGGAGTATATCGGACCAGAAAAGTTAAAGTTCTTGCCGGGAAGAATACTAAAGAGACTATTCATGCGGAAAATGGAGTAAAGATTAAATTAGATATAGGACAAGCATATTTCTCGGCTCGATTAGCGCACGAACGGCTGAGAATAGCCCGACAGGTTAAAGCTGGAGAAGAAGTGCTGGTGATGTTTTCGGGAGTAGCACCGTATCCATTGGTAATTGCCCGAAATTCTAAAGCTAGGCTCATTTATGGTATCGAAATAAACCCGTCTGCGCACCAATATGCACTCCAAAATGTGGAGATAAACCGTTTTGGGCATCGAATCATAATTTATAATGGCGATGTGCGCCAGGTGGTGCCCCAGCATTTCCGAGGGAAAAGGTTTGATAGAATAGTAATGCCTCTGCCCAAGACTGGAGAAGAGTTTTTGGATGTGGCTTTGCCATTAGTAAAGAAGAAAGGGATGGTTCATCTGTATGCTTTTTTGACCGAAGCTGATATAAATCCAGAGAAGAAAAGAATAACTGGATTGTGTGCTAAGCGTGGATACGAAGTGAAGATTTTAGACGCAGTAAAATGCGGGCAGTTCTCTCCAAGATTGTTTAGGGTGTGTTTTGATATGAGAGTTAGTTAGTTGTTTCTAATAAATCCCCCTACACAATTATCGTCCCTGCCATCTTGATAAATTTTTCTGCATTTCTCTTCATAGACTCAAAGTCGTTCTTGCTGAAATATGCTCCCCTGTACTCTGCTTTAGCTTTATTGCCGATAGCTTCATGAAGAATACTACGATAGTTAGCATATTCTACATTGACACAGTTCTTTTTGATTAAATCTTCAAACAAGCGTGGGGCATCATCATGGCGCTTAGCGGTGGCATTTAGAAATTTGTAGGTTAAGGCATCATTGGCTTTGATGATGGCATGTACAGCCATAGATACGGCTACCGCATATTTGTCATCTCCTCCAGAATTAAGATTAGCAACTAAGCTGGCCCCACTCAGCCAGATTTTAGCCTGCTCAAAATGGTGTTTTTCCATACAGCACCTCGTGGTTTGCTTTTACTGACTTCAAGAAAGGCAGATTTTTTTCAGTTTGTACTTCTTTACTACTCATGATGGTAGCAGATATTGTCCTATTTACCTCAGAAGACAACCGAGATGCAGCGTCAAGTAGTTTTAATTCTAATCTTTTATCCTGCTTTTTTAGAATTACCAAAAGGTCGATATCACTGTTCGGATTCATCTCTCCGCTGACGCTGGAGCCGTATTGGATAATAGAGCTGATTTTAGTTGACTTGATTTTTGTTACAAATGCAAGAGCTACTTTTTTAGCCACAATCTTGTCTAATTGGAACGTTCTTTGCAACTCTTTTACCCAAAGGGAGTTTTGCACTAATTCATAAACGATGTCTTTACGGTTTATCCGCATCGTTTTTAGAATACCGAATTCTACGAGCCCGTGGAGAGTTCGGAATACAGTTGCGTGTGGCATTCTGATAGTTTCTTCCAATGCACTGCAGCTCCACAATCTTTTTGGGTGCTCAAATAAAGCTGTAACTACTTGTTTTCTATTCTTTGATTCCATCACAAACGATAATAGGTTAGTTCTCATAGTGGATTAATCAGTTCGTTTGGTGGACTAATATTTAAGCTTTTCTGTTTAGAATGTAAGATTAAGAAAATTAATAAAAAATAAAAAACAACTTAATCTTTACTCTTCCTGCGCTTCTTCTGCAGGTGCACTACTGCCGCTTTCGCCGCTGGCAATCTCCGAGCCTTTCTTTATCAGCTGGACATTCTCTGCCTTCAAGCCCCTGTCGCCTTCAGCTCCGTCAAACGAAACGATGTCGTTGTCCCGGATAAAGGTTCCTTGTGCTAGTCCTGAGAAATGGACAAAGTAATCTTTTCCATCCTCTCCGCTGATAAAGCCGAAGCCTTTCTTGCGGTTAAAAAACTTTACTGTTCCTTGCATTTTTCTTTTCCTCCGTTTAAACTTACCTATACATACAGAAGAAAGAGGTACTAGGTGCTCTATAGCCCTTTCGGATACTATTAGATTCTAGCTACTCTTCACTCCGAGTACTCGGCTTTATTCTTCTAAAATGGGCTGTTTTTATAAAGTTTATGGGAGAAAATGGGGAAAAAGAAAAGTATCTATCGTGGTTACCATTATCTAACCAACTTAACTCTGATTCTGGATCTGCTACCAAATTCTTTACTTTTAGGATCGAACATACTCTCTATTTTCTCAGCGAGCTTACGCATAGTCCGTTCCGATTTCCGGCCTTCTCTGCCACAACCACAATCGGGATAATAATTGGGATCTAATTCATCTTGAAAATAATGATAAAGAAGTCTGACAAATGGACAAAAATCAGGTTTTGATAGTTCACTTTTCACAGCTCCAGATTTAGTTAGGATAGAGAGCCAGCTACCTTCATATTCGATAGCAGGATCCATTTCAGTAAAATAAACTCCGTTTGAATCTCTTTTTAAGCCAGCAACGTAATCAGCTACACTGCCATCGGTCAATACCTCTAATACATGGACTGGATCAAAGAATACACTATGAATTTTAGGTCCACCCCAATATGTTTTATTATGAGCTACTTCGTAGATATAAAGAGGATCATCTTCTGAGAATCTTAATACAATTCCCGTGTTATATCCCCAAAAAGTACGCTCCGGGTCGGTGTCACTAACGACCAAAACATCCTCAGTTATCCCAGTTAGCTGGAGCTTGGATTTTAAATCATACATTCTTGTAGCGAAGTCTTGGGATAACTTAAACGCCAAATCATTTAAGTTTTCTTTCATTTTTGTATTCCTCCGTTTAATTTTGTTTTTTTCTGTAGTTCATGATTTATTGATTCGAACAGTCTCCTGTAATAATTTTCATCTAGATACCAGCTTGCTCTTGGAGGAGTAGATCCATTGTTGATTTCGCCTTGCAACTCCAAAACCAGTTCAGATGAACCCATCGGCCGATATAGAGCTTCTGCTTCTTCGTTTGTTAATTGGTATTTTATTAATGAAAGTTTTACTCCTTGTTGGAGTATTTTTCGATCCAATGTTTTAGATGTCATTTTTTAGTACCTCTAACTTTGCATTGCAGCCAGATAGCTTCCGATGCAGTCTCTAAGCGGCTGTCCAACCATCTGCGGCTTAAGCAAGTGGTCATAGAACTCTCCCGGCTCTACACCTAAAGCTCTAAACTGCGTTTCGTAAGCAGCTTGAACTTGTACGCGTTCTCCTATGGATGGTGCTGACATGAATTTATCCACACACTCCATTAAAGTCAATTGTATTGTTTCAATCTTATCCATTTTATTTACCTCCATTTTGTTTTCGTTACTTATCAGTTCCAACCAGAGGATATTTATATTTTTGTCATACTATACCAGTACGATAATAGAAAAGTTTAAATAAAACAGCTACAATACGTAGGTTATGGACACCAAAATACTGGAACAAGCCGGATTAACTGGAAATGAAGTTAAAGTATATCTTGCGTTATTAGAGTTAGGCACCGTAACCGCAGGGGAGCTCCTAAAGAAAATAGAGCTGCATCGGGGAGCAGTCTATGATACTTTAGACAAGCTGATGGAGAAAGGCTTGGTTTCTTATGTAATCAAAGCCAACCGCAAGTATTTTGAGGCAGCTAATGCGAAAAATATCTTAAATGTTGTAGAGAAAAAAGAAGAAAAGCTGCACCAAGAGAAACAAGAATTGTTGCAGCTTATTCCTAAATTAGAAATGAATCGGAAATTAGGCCAAGCCCCGCAGGAAGTTACTCTTTACAAAGGCAATAAAGGGCTGAAGTCCATATTCCAGGATTGGCTGGGAGAAAAGAAAGAGATTCTGGTTATCGGAGCTTATGCCGAAGGCGCAGAGTCATTAAAATATCACATAAAATATTCCCTGCCCGGATTTCATAATAAAAGAGTAAAACAAAAGCAAACTATGAAGTTCATCTTCCCTAAACATTCAATCCTTAGAGCTCGACAATTGAAAGAGTACAAATATACTCCCGTTAAGGTTCTGCCCGCTCCTTTCGCTTCCGTTACTTCTATTCAGGTTTATGGGGATAAAGTAGCTACCATCATGTGGGCTTCGGAGCCGATAGGAATTATTATCAGAAGCAAAGAAGTGGCTAAATCCTATCGAGATTACTTTCAGGTGCTGTGGGGGATGGGGAAGTTTATTTGAGATAAAGTCGACCTGCGAATCCAAAGAAACAAATATATTCGCTGTTAGTTGCGTTCCCCGAAGAGTTCTGGTTTTTGGAGTCGCCGTTCAAAAGTATCGTTTTCTTGATATGAATATAGAAAGAGCTACTATTAGTATTATAACTCCAAAAATGGGAAATAGAATATTTCTGCTAAATGTATTAACTAAATAACCCATTACCCAAGGATTAAATATCCAAACAAGACTAATAAGCATCTGTCTTGCTGATAAGGTTGTTGCTCTAACATGCGAACTGATATGCTCATGAATTATATCTGCATCAACATAATTCCAGAATTGGTGAAGAAGAAAAAGTATATATGCAAAAATTATTACAGCATACAAATTATTAAATCCAAGAATTAACCAAACTAAAAATTCTATGATAATTATGGAAAATAGCAAAGTTTTATGACTAAATTTATCTAAAAGTTTAGGTAAAGTAACACCCCCTAATGCAAAGAATATTGTTTTTGCTGCTTGATAGGTACCAAGAAATAATATTGGCAATCCTAAACCAATAAGTATTGGTTGCTGTGCATTATACCATGCTTCTTCAAAAAAGAAAAGAGGAATGTATAGGAGTAAAAGTGATTTTAAAACGGGATTTTTCCAAACAAGTTTTATGCCCTCTTTGAAATTTTTGAGAGTATCAATTATTTCTCCTTCTTTTTTGTATTTGGGTTCTCTTATAAAAATAAAAAAGAACAAGCTCAACCCATATGCGCCAATGGTCAACCAATAGGGAAGGGTGTTTTTGAGTGTGAAGAACATTGAACCAACAAGTGCTGATAATATTCCTCCTATCGCTCCGACGGTGTCTAAACTGCCTAAAACTTTGCTATTAGATTTTTCTAATTTTTTCTCTTTTAGAGAGTCATAAATTAAAGCTTCTCTTGCACCTGAACTGAAAGCGAACGAAGCTCCAATAAATACTGCACCAATAAAAAATTGGGTTGTTGTATGCGCTGTAACTTCAATAATAAGAGCAACAGCATTCAAAAGAATTGAGAAAATGATACTCAATTTTCTACCGTATTTATCAGCAAATATTCCAGTGGGATATTCCAACAAAACAGAAGCGAGGTATGTTCCTGTTGCAACAAAACAACGAAGAAGCTTAAACTTCTAAAAAATTCACCAACATACAACAGCCATAAAAATTTAAATGTATTTCTCATAACAATTAGGCTATAGAATCAAGAATATTATAAAGATTTCTATTTGAGCCATTTGAACAATTGCAACTAACTAGTCAATTAATTCTAAGCAAAGTTTATATTGTACGCAGCAGTTCAGATAATCGTGGATAGCGCGATGATTAGGTGAACACCAACTCCATCATGGAGAACGGAAGTAACTGCTGAGCGCCCATAAAATTATGCCCTAAACCGAACATGAAACTAACCAAATATCCCCAATCGTGCTTCCTAATCAAAGCCAAAGACAAAAGAATACTTATTGATCCTGGCGCTATCGACTACGCTTCAGAATGGCTGACTAATGATTGGACCAATATTCATCTCATCTTAATCACTCATAAGCATCAAGACCATTGTAATATTTCTGCATTAAAATATTTGGTGGAAAAAGGAGCGATGATCTTCTCCAGCAAAGAAGTACAAGATGCGTATCCCGAATTAAGAATCCATATCTTAAAAGAGGGAGATGTATTAAAAATTCCCGGCGGCGTGAAAATAGAAGCTACACCAGCAGTTCATGGGTACATCCCTGCACTTAAAGGCAAAGAACTCAAAGAAAATATTGGCTTTATC
>JACRPH010000005.1 GCA_016214025.1 Candidatus Woesearchaeota archaeon | reverse complement strand
AAAAGGAGTATATCAAGTTGAATTAAGAGATGCTTCCAAGAACTTAATCGCACTAGACGTATTAGAAGAAGGAGGAAAATCTAATATTTACTTAAATACTGATGACAATGTGACTGACTTAACCTTAACTCTAGCTGAAGGCGAATTAACCATAACCAATGAGCATTATATTCAAGCCACCAAATCAAAGATAGTATTAACCAATCAAAATGGCACTATCTATCCGTTAGTAATATCCCTAAATAAAGAAGCAAACATCAGCGTGCGGGTAAACGTTACTAGCAGCTTAACTCCAGTGCTTAGCATAACTATTAACGGAGAACCAAAACAGTTCAGCGAGAATTATTCCTCCAACACAACTAAAGTGGTAGACTTCAATTGGACTGCTCCTAATGAATCAAAAGCCATACCGTTGCAAGTAACTTCTAATGTAGGCGGGCTAAAAACTAAAGCCAATTATCTGTTAGCTGTAGGCGATGCTGCTTATGTATTAGATGAACCACCTAATTACCCTAAGCTCACGCTGAATTATTACAACAAAAGCGCGGGGAAAGCAGTTCTGACGGCAGCGTTCAGCGGAGCTGGATTACAGCCGTTCGCTTTGCCGTGCACGTTGGACAGCCCTAATATAACTGGGAACTTCAACACCAGTGTAAAAAGGATTTACTCCTATTCCAGCAGCTACGAAGGAATGAAAGCAGTAGAAGTATGGAACTCTCAACCTGGCGTTCCCGTCGATATTACCCAGTTAGAGCCCTATCGCGGCTACTTCCTGGAATTAGCTACTACTGATCCTTACACTTTTACTGCTAACTGCACCATCCATAATTTAATCCCCACTCAAGTCTCGGCTCCGCCCAGTTTTGAACAAGAAGGATCTCTACCTTTAAATGCCGGATGGAATTTAATTTCACTGCCGGGAGTAGTTCCATTATACTTAGATGACTTAGTACCCGGCTTATGGGATGTATCTGAAGTAGCATTATACCAATGTGCACCAGGATACAAATGCAGTGAAATAACGGATGATAAAGTATTATACCCCGGAAGACCTTACTGGATAAATACTCCAGAGGAGTTAGAGTTATCATACAAACAAGAATAAAAAAAAGAGGCACCATGATAAAGAAATGTGTGTGGATATTAAGTTTATTGGTCTTTAGCGTAATGTTAGTCCTAGCAGTCAATCCCCCTTCTTTGACCAATTTTATGCAGCTCCATGGAAAAGTTTCCAATTATTTCGGAATTGATGAAGAGTTAACCGTTCAAGTGGGAGAAGATGAAGACAATGTTTTCCACGTCGGGCTTAATAGCGACGGCACCTATGGAAAAAATTATGCCTGGAAAGTTTATAATGGCAAACCAGGAGATAAGCTTTATTTTTATATCGAAACTCAAGCCATGCCTGCTGCTGAAACTTATCAGCCTCAAACCGTTAAAGAGATAAATTTAGTTCTGCCTCCCGACTGCAACAACCAGAAAACCTGGAATTGGAGCTGGAGTAAATGCACTAACAAAAGCAAAACCGGAACTTTTACTTGCGAAGGAGAAAATAAAACTACCACTGAAACTTGCTGCGAGCCGGAGTGGGGAAACTACACTGACTGGAGCGAATGCAAAAACAAGGAGAAAAGTAGAATTGAGTTTGACGTCAACCAATGTGATCCCGAGGTTCAAGTAGTAGTTCTAGTAGTAGTGGTGGACCGGTTTGGAGCTGTGAAGATTGGAGCCCCTGCAATTCCCTGCTAAAAAAGACTCGTTTCTGCACCGATCTTAATAACAATACTAACAAAGAAGAAGTTGGGTGCGACAAATGCGTAGAATCGTGGGTGTGCAGCCTGTGGACGGATTGCCAATACGGAACCCAATCCCACACCTGCACCGATTTACACGCCTGCGGCACTATTATAGTAAGGCCAGCGTTAAGCCGGGCGTGTGAGGAAAAACCTAGTGCATTTCAGCAGAGTTATACTCCTCCTAAATCCGATTCAGCTCCCCCACCCAAAGTTGCTCCCTCTCCCACTTCATCTACGCCCCCAAAAAGTACGTGGGATTTTGGAAAATACAAGCCTTACCTGATGGGCCTAGCCGCATTTATTGTTCTGGCCATCATTGCCGTAGTAGTAATATTTGTAATCCGCAAGAAATCCAGCGGCTCTGAGGACTATAGTGCAGCTGAAAACTGGGCAGCTAAAGAAAAGGAAGCAGGCCTGCCTGAAGCGAATATTAGAGCTGCTCTGGCTAACCAAGGCTGGGAAGAAGAAGATATAAATAAGATATTAAAATAGGTGGATTTGTTTAGCATCATCAGGTCGAAATCATTACGATTAACGAAGCGGGTGCGTCGCGGGGGGATGCCCCCTACGGGGACGCAGCACCTTCGAGATACACTGCGAGGATTTCGAAGATGCTAAACAAATACAAATAGGTTGTTTCTAAATGCGATTACGTTTGTAACTATGATTGGTTACGGTTGTAATACTATTTCTTCACCACTTTTGATATACTTAGTAACGAAAAGTTTATATACTTAGTCTATTAAACACCTTCGATGAAAATTGAATCCCATTTAGAAAGCCTGCAGGAAAGTGTAACTGAAATTGAGGCCGCAGTAATCTCGGGCCTGGTTAGCAAGCAGCGTACTGTAGGTATCCATACCTCTGCTGGAGCAATAGACATGCTTGAAATAATATTACATCAGCATAATTTAATTGACCCTGGAGCAGTAATCAAGCATGAATGGTTTTCCTCGTCCCAAGGAATACGCAAACGGTTTTCATTTGACTTCCCTCGCAAAGAGGAAATAATTTCTTTAATGGAAAGCATAGAAGCAGTTAGGAATAAACTATGCTATGGAAAGAGGCAGGATGAAAAGATACTAATTAAAGTAGTGGAAGAGTTTAATAAACTACATTCTATCTTTAGGGAGGTTAGTGGTTATGAATTATAAACTCGTTGCCTATGCTCAGGACTTCGTTTCTTTCCTATTGCAGAGCTTAAAATCTGACAGCGCTAAAATAAGACAGATAATTCTGTTTGGCTCAGTGGCGAGAGGAGATGAAGAGAAGAGTAGTGATATTGACTTGTTCGTGGAGGTGGTTGACTCGAGTTTAGAAGACAAAGTTCATAAGTTGAGAGATGCTTTCTATTCCAGTGTCAAAGTTAAGAAATATTGGGCATTGTTAGGCGTTACTGCTGAAATTAATTGTACTGTGGGAAAGTTAGAGGAATGGGAAGACTTGCATCGAAGTATTATTGCTAATGGGATAGTATTATATGGTCGATATTTGGGTAAGCCTGATCTTAAGCCATATTACTTCTTTAGCGTTATCCCCTGTAAAAGCCGAAGAAAGAATATCTTGGTGTGGAGAAAGCTGTATGGTTATCGTCAGAAAGTAGGTAAAAAAGTATATGGACGCAAAGGTTTGGTAAAAGAAGTGCAGGGATCTAAATTAGCCCAAGGGTTATTTATTATACCCGCTGAAAGTTCTGAAATCCTGCTCTCTTTCTTAAAAAAGAAAAAATTGAGATATCAAATGATTCCGTTATGGAAAGAGAATTGATATAGTAACTTCACTTCTTCACCACTTTGGATGCTATCAACTCTTTCTTCCCGTTGTATTCTTCCACTGCTCCAGTAATCTCTACTGAATCTCCTTCCTGCAAGAACTGCTGTTCTGAATCAAATATTATTACGGTATTCTTTTCCGTTTTGCATCCTTCTACTTCTAAGAAGATGACTTTGTCCCGAGTAGTTACTTTGGTTACTTCTCCGCTAAGCTTCACCAGTTCAGTATTTCCAACTTCATCGAGATTAGCCACCGCTTTAAACTCAAGCTGATCCACATAAAACCCCAGAATAATTAATCCCACCACAATTAGTACTAAAGATACTTTATAGATGGTTTTTTCTTCCACTTTGTCTTATTTCCAGCCCTAATTTAAAATTGTTACCTAAAGTTTATATAATACGTCTCTTCTTAAGCATATATGTCCCAGGAACGCATCTCGGAACTGAAAGGATTGCTGTTTAATTTAGAGCAGAGAATGCGCCCGTTGGAATGGGACTCCAGCAGACATCAGATAAATGACTTCAAGAAAATACAATTAGGCAAGCTCAAAGAAGAGTTTTCTACTCTGCAAAATGAATTGCAGCAGTTGGAACAGCAGTGAAATAGTTTGAATTCTACAATTTCAACTGTAACTTTTATAAATAACCCCCCTACTTAGAGTAAAAGCTGAGGTACTTACATAGGTGAGCTAAAAAGCTCTTTAGCCTCGGAATCTAACTAAAGAATTTGTTTAGCATCTTCGAAATCCCCAATGTGAATTCGCAAGCGCTGCGTTCCCGTAGGGAGCAACCCCTCGCGACGCGCCGGCTCCGTTTATCGTAGGGATTTCGACCTGATGATGCTAAACAAATAACAACTGGAGGAACAAATATGGCAGAATTTAAACTGGTTATCGGAACCAAAGACGGAAAAAGTTATCAGAAAGATGTAAAAGGAGCAGAAGCAGATGCGTTGCACAACTTAAAGATTGGAGATAAAGTTTCTGGAGAGGGGTTAGGCTTTCCCGGATATGAATTCTTAATTACCGGCGGAAGCGATAAATGCGGCTTTCCCATGCGCAAAGGAGTTCAATTTGCCCGCAAGAAGATTCTAACTTTGAAAGGAGTAGGCTTTGCGGGCAAGAACCGCACTGGTACTAAACAAGCCGGACTGTTAAAGAAAAGAACCGTATGCGGAGACCGAATCAGCAAAATTATGGTTCAAGTTAATCTTAAAGTTATCAAAGAAGGTCCACAGAAATTTGGCGGGGACGCTCCTGCAGAGGGAGCTAAAGAAGAGAAAGAAGAATAATAACTAAACCTTTATTAACTTCTTTTGTTTTCTACTAATTCAGGTGATAACATGAGCTTCCAGGACACATTAAATGATTTCAACCAGAAAATTAGCGATTTCTTCTCGTTCATAGGGAATAAGCTCCAGAATTTTAAAGAATTAAGCGTTGGAGAGCAGGTCTCGTTTGGGTGTATTGGGGTGGGAATACTGTTGATTTTAATTTCAATTGTGCTGTTTTTGTTCTAATCTCCCTAGGAAAGAGATGGGATTTTAGTCTTCCAGTCGTTCTACTTCAGCACCTTCCTTTCCCCAGAGTACAGCCCCATCCGAGTCATCTGGTCGTACTGGTTCTTAGTAAGAGTCAAAAACGTCAGTTCGAAGCCTTTCTCTTTGAGTTGCTGGCAAACTTCAGTTACCTTACCTGAATCGATGCCTTCGCCAATGAGCATGACACTGGCTTTCTCTTTCTTCTGAGTGCCATAGGTTACGATGCTTTGGATGCCAGGCATAACCCCCGCCAAGTTGACAAACTCTCCCAATCCATCGAATTCTTCATGGAACAGCTCTTTAAGGAAAGTTACTTTTTCGTTGGGTTCCGGGAAGTAGACTTTGGAGTTTTTCCATTCCCGCTTTCTTACCAGTCCGGAACTTACTAACTCTTGAAGAATGCGGAAAGTAGAAGTTAAGGAAACGTTACTTTTAGCTGCCACTTCGTTAAGGCATAACTCTTCCTTGGAATTGAATAATATTTTTAGAACTGCCGCTTTTTTAGAATCTACTAATTTTCCTAACACCTCCCCCCGGTCCATGGAATAGATAAAAGCAAGGGGGTTTATATGGTTTTCTGTTTTTGGAATTGATTTCATTAGGCGGAATTTAGTTTCCAAAAATGGAAGTTGCTTCCGCAGGGGAAAAGCTGTTTCCGGAAGTGGGAAGTTAAGCTTATTTTTTAGTACTACTAATTACCAATCGCAAACTATAAATACTACGAGATAATCCTTCTGCTTAAAATGAGTTTCCTGCCTAAATTTGTTTCCTGGGAAAAGGTAGCTAGGATTATCGACGCTGGACGTCATGCACCCAGCTGCGGGAATGTGCAGAATTGGAAGTTTATTGTTATCTTTGACCCCTCACAAAAGCAGCAAGTTGCCGAAGCTTGTTTTGAGCAGTACGAGATAGCCCAGGCCGGAGTGCTTATCGTCGTATGCGCCGAGCCGGATAAAGCCGAACGATATTACGGTTTGAGAGGAGAAAGATTATACAGTGTACAGAATTGTGCCGCAGCGATACAAAATATGCTGTTAGAAGCGCATTCTTTAGGCTTAGGAACAAGATGGGTGGGCGCATTTGATGAGGATGCAATTAAATCGCAATTAGCCATTCCGGAAGAGATTCGCCCCCAGGCTATTGTTGCGATAGGTTATGCACGTGAAATTCCTCCCAAGCCGCCTAAATATCCGCTGGAAGTTATAGTCTATTTTCATCGGTGGAGAAATCGCCTTAGGGATCCCGCTAAATATATGAATGATATAGCGACGATATTGGCGCGGAAAGCGGCGGCAATGAAAGAAGCAGCAGGTGATATTGCTAAATCCGTCGTCGGTAAAACTAAAGATAAAACCTCTTCTGTCGACGATAAAAAGGAAGAGCAAGAAAAGTATTCTGACACACCTTAATTTTTATTTATGGTGTTAGGTGCAATTAAAGTTTGAGCTTAATCGCCGGTTTTTATATATTCTCCAGAATAGAAATCTTTAAATAGTGCATATTTACATCTAAAACCCTAGGTTTGGGTTAATAAATATTGGTTGGTCTCAGAACAGGATAGCTGGTTACTATCGTAGGTTAA
>JACRPH010000004.1 GCA_016214025.1 Candidatus Woesearchaeota archaeon | reverse complement strand
AGTAAAGTATAACAAACTCCCGCAATTAAAGGGTTATGCTGATCTAACTGACTTTTTATTAATTTCTCACTAATTGGAGTAAAAACGATTTTTCCACCATTTTCTAAGAAGGAAACGGCTGCCTCAGCATCCTCTCTAAAAGAGGGCAACCCAACATAATCCTCTGTTCTGAGATAAGCTCTTTCTTCTTTAAGTTTTGTAAGTAAGTCTTCTGTTGGGAGGTCGAACCAAGTAGGATCAAAAATTCCTGCACTTCTGGTATAAATAATTACATTTAATCCATGCTCTATGGCAACCCTGCCAGTATTATAATCCCAATTGTGCCATTTGAACTTGTCTCCACTTATTCGTTTAATTAAATCATCAAGATTAGAATCTATTCCAAAATAGTCCAGAATTTGCTTTAAACAGGTTGGTTCACATTCATTAGGTGGTTGCTTTATTCTCTCAATAGGCAAATGAATCATATTTCTCAAAAATAGACGGAGAGTATAAAAATCTTTTTATAATTTTTTACTTTTAAATGGCAACTTTAAGTAGAGAGCCGCATTTATTAAAAAGACAAAAGAGAACCCAACAATCGCGATTTGAGGTCCCCAGTAATCCAAAGCAAATCCACCAAGCAAGTATCCAAAAATATTTCCCAGACTAGTGGCCAGTCCAAAAACGGATAAAGTTGATGAGCGTAAATGCGGCGAAATAAAAGTATTCTGGTAATCAAAGCGCAATGGTTCACTAACCACCAAAAAAGCGGGAAGCAAAGTTAAAACAAAAGCGATTATCCATTGGTCTTCTTGCACAAAAAGTAAAGGGATGATAAAGACTGTACTTAAGATAGAAGTAACGACCAAGATTTGTTTAGGAAAGTTAGTGAATTTATGACTGAACAGAAAACTAACACCGGAAAAAACGCTTTTTAACGCTTCTTTAATACCAAAAAAGAAAAGGGGCATTCCTAAAACTAACAGGAATGGTTGATATCCCGCCACTACACCAATATTAAAAGCAGTAAAAAACGATATTAACATTAAAATCAATAAATTTGAATTATTTCGGATAAGAGTTATGGTTTCTCGAATTATTTTAATGATAGACATTCCGTTGTCAGCTGGTTTTACTTCTTTTTCTAGTATTAATGGAATAAGTATGATTAAAGTTACTAAAGCATCAATTAACCAGAGTATTCTTAGATTATAAATTGTAGCAAGATAAGAAGCAGCGACAAAACCGATAATTCCCCCAAACGTAAAGAAAAACTGCGAATGGGCAAAAAAGTTTTGAATACAATTCTCTTTCCCACTTAGTTTTAGTTTATCTACAACCCACGCTTCTCGTGCTCCATAGAAAAAAGCCCAGCCAATCCCTATCCCTGCAAAAGACAAAATTACCTGCAAACCATTATTTGAAAAATAAAGTGCAAATCCACCACCCGCTAAAATAATTGTTCCTATAATGGCCTGAGTTTTTCTACCAAAGAAATCACCTATTGCCCCAGTAGGAATCTCAAAAATCACATCTACAACTAAAAACAAAAATAATGCAAGATTAATCATGAAATAACTCATGCCTAAATCGTTCTTGAAAAAAAGGAACATATATGCTCCAGTGAGCGTAGTAATACCTATTAAAAAACTGGCAAAGTAATACTTCCACATTACCACAAATTCTTCTTTTGTAAACATAACACTATTAAAAATGGGCATTGTTAATATAGTTTTCTGACTAAACGGAAAAGCCACCTGGGAGCGCTATGAGATGCGGATTCATAAACGATTGATTGATTTGAGTGCTGATGAGAGAACGCTTAGGCTGGTGATGAGGGTGCCGATTCCGGAAGGATTGAATATCGAAATAGAAATGGTCGGTTAAATTCTGCTTACATCCAAAGGCCCGAAAACCGTGGTTTACGCTGCCATCGCACACATTACTTCAGAATCATTTAATAAAGAGGGCATTTCTCTTATCAAATTCTGGCCCCTTTCCACAACTTTATTTCTTTTAATCATTTCAAAGACCAATTGAATAGAAACAATTTTTCCTTCAGTCTGTACTTTAAATTCCCATTTCTTAACATTTCGCAAGGCATCTTTATCAACATTAAACATTCCCGAAGCGCCAAAAATCTGAATTCCAACAATGAGCCCTTCAGAATCTATATCCAAAACAACATCTTCTAACTCTAGAGAGCGGTTATAATCCCTATTTTTTATTTTGAAGAAAAGTATATCTTCAGTGTAATCATAGTCCATTTCTCCTTTGCCTTTCGCATCCAACAGTTTTTGTTCCATTTTAAATATCAGGTATGTGGTCAGTGATATAAAAAGTGATTATTTCGATGTGTTCTTCTGTTACTTTGAATATCAATCGCATATATCCTTGCTTTTTACTGAAGAAAGCAGCATAATTCCCATTTTGTTGTATTCCTACAAAAATAGGCTTATCTTCAGATAAAATTCTTATAAGCGAGTCATCTTTATATACTTTTCTTTGTGTTTCGCTTAATCTGAAATAAGCATGAGGACTAACCTTTATCTTGCTTTTATACTTATTAATCAGCTCACTAAATTCAAAATAACTTGTCTCTTTTAAGATTCTTGTAATAATCATAGAATTATGTTCTCCCTAAGATTTATTTTAATATTTCCTACTCTTTCTTTCACATATCCTTCTTTAACCAGATGCTTCACAAACTCCCCCAGCTCCGTATGCTCCACTTTAATCTTTGCCCAGATTTTGCCGTCTTTCTCAAACGTATCCTTATGTCTCTTCCTGAAATCTATTACATATTCTTTGAGTTCTAAAGGCGGACCAGCCCGAAGTTCATACAAGGGCTGTTTATCTTTCGTCGTAAAAAAGTAAAATACTGCTTCTTTACTTTTATCCCAATCCCAGCCGGAGCTTTGTACTCCAAACACCTTTAATCGTTTTTGTATGAATTCGAATGCTTTTACCAATTGAGAGCCAACTACATCTCTCTTTCCAGTTTTAGGTTGTACTTCCAGAAAAACCAAGTGAAGTTTATTCTGCTTCGTTTCTTTCTGCAGCACCAGCAAACTTAATTCCGGTTTGACAAAGAAGCTTACTGCCGGCTTCTTTAGGAACTCTCCTGCTTTTGTCTTAAATTTGATAAATTTATCTCGGGATAAAGCAGCTGAAGCATTCCGATTCTTGTCCATGGGATCAACTAATACCAACGGAGAATGCTGTTTAGAGCTATTAAGATGGAATAACGCATCTTTTTTAGGATAGTGGTTAGCCGGATCAACTACTTCTTTATCTTTCCATTTTAAACTAGCTTTAAGCAATTTCTCAAATGAGCCGTAATGTGCGACTAAAATTTCCAGCACATAACCGCTAAATCCACTGATATATGATTCTGCGCCATACAACCCATTCGCTTTGCAGAACTGCTTGGCTAAGCGGATATCATCCTTTTGTTTAACGGCGTGCTTATTCACCCATAATGAATGTAATGGAGATAAGTCCGTAATATTCTTAGCTTGTGCTGGCTGGGTTACTTTTAGTATGGGTATAATTTCAAAATCGATTCCTTCATAACGCAATTGGAAATAATCTCTGCTCCCGTATAGGCGATTAATCTTGGATTTGGGAAAAGTGTTCTGTAAAGTTTTCTCCAGTATATCAGATAATCTCATTGATTTTGCTGCAAACTTCTGATAATCAAACTGCACAAATATGTCCACATCATGCGCTCCCGCAAGCCAGGTATCTTTGGCTCCGCTTCCGCCTAAAATACCGCAGGCATGTTTAAGTTTGGAATTTAATGCGGTAAGAAATAGTTTTGTCACTTTTTCAAACTTCTTCTGTTCGATTTCACTAGGCTTTATCTGGGAAAGCACTTCGGTATAAATAGTTGGCTTCATGGTTTCTGTTGATGTGATTTTTGGTGCAACATAACTTTCTCTGCTTTACGCAAATCTTTAATTACCCAATACTTAATCTTATTCTTAAATATAACCGCTAAAAATAATAAAATAACTACTGCTACCAGCACGGCTAAAGTTATCTGTGCAGTATCTGGAGAAAGCCCCCAGCCAATTAATGAAAATAAAATTATCTGGGGAATAAATCCTAATGTCGAGTAAAGATGAAAGTTTTTTCGCTTGATTCCGATTAATCCGGCAGTAAAACTAACTAAGTCATTAGGAAAGAAAGGCATTATCCTAGCTAAAAAAATCGACCAGTTGCCTTTTTGCTTAAAGAAGTGCTGGAAATGAGCCATTTCTATCGGATTGAATATTTTCAACGCGAGCTTTTTTCCGTATTTCTTGGAGATGGAGTAAATCGTCTCTGAGCCTAATGTAACTCCAATTAAGCTGTATATTCCGCCCCAAATCGGCCCGAACAGAAATCCCGCTGCAATCGTAGTAACCTGCCCGGGAATAATGGAAACCGTGGATTGGAGGAATTGAAGCAGGATTATGACTACAGGAGCAGCTATTCCCCAGCTTAACACCAGCGTTTTAATGGATTCCGGCTGAGAAAGGTATTCTTTTACCCATGGATTATTTTCAGCGAAGTAAAAAAAGGCGATAATTCCGATTATAATGACGAAATACCTCAGGAAATGGATATATTTATGGTGGGACATTTTGGTTTATTTGTACTTTCACTTAATCATTATTACCTCTTTTAATCCTTTGAAATCTTCATCTCCGGTAACCACTTTTGCCCCCAGTTTTCTGGCCGTGAGCAGGATAATTACGTCAGCCAAACCCATATGTTTGCGCAGAGGCTTAATCTTAGCATGTAATTTACCGGCATCCTCAGCAAAGGTTTCATCAATGATGTAAATGGTAGATAATGAGAAAATAATTCTTTTTGCCTCAACAAAAGCAATTCCTTTGCGTTCAAAGTGACTAGCCATCTCGGCAATGGTTAAGACATTAGTAAAAATCTCGTTGCTGGTATTCTCTACTATGGACTTTACTTTCTCTCCCAGAAGCGAGCCCCCAAAATACTCTACCCACGCGTAAGCATCTATCACAAACCGGTTCATTCTTCCAGCTGGCCTCTAAATTGGTCTTCTTTAGTGAATGGGGCAAGGCTTTTAAACATCCCAAAACCGCTTCTTCTGACTTTCTGAACGTCTACTCTTATCAGCTGATTTGCCATAATCCCTTCTTCGTCTACAATCTCTTTAGGTATGGTGACCACTAATGAGCCTCCGATTCTTCTGGTTTTAGCCAGAGTTTCCATGTTAAACAAGAGATATAATTAAGTTATATATAAAGTTATCTACCTGAAAATACTTAATCTTATGCGTTTGATATATACTTAACACAAGCGAAGATTTTTTAAATCAGCCCTCTTTCTTAAAGTGATATCAAAAAGGTGGTGGTTACATGATGCCGATACTTAAAACTAAGGTTAACTGCTTTAAATGCGGCAGTGCCGTGGATAAGAACGAGACTTATCTTTATCAGGTTACAGATAGGGAGAACCGTTATGAATGTTATGCTTGCTTTAAAGCGGGCCGGACGGCTAAAAGAGAGCTATTCTGCGGAAGATGCAAGTATAAGTTTAAAGCCAGATTACCGATATGCCCTTATTGCAGCAAAAGCGATGAAGTTATTGAAGGAACGCTGTCGGTGCATGATTTATTGTAATTTGGCATTTGATTAGGCATTTGATTAGGCATTTGTTTACCATTTTATAAATCAGCGTAGAAATCTTTATAAATATCCCTTATTTTCTGAGGAATAGAGGGAATCGATAGATGTCAAATAAATCCTTCTAAGGTGCTTAACTATGGAAGAACAATTGGAACAATTAAAACAATTAAAAACAGGAACTACCACATTAGGAATGGTATGCAAAGACGGCATAGTGATTGCTGCCGATAAAAGAGCTACTGCCGGAAATATGATTGTGGACAAGCGGGCAGATAAAGTTCATATTATCTCTGATGACATGGCGGTTACTATTGCCGGGAATGTTTCTGATGCCCAGTTGATTATCAAGCTTATCCGCGCTGAATTAAAGCTTAAAGAAGTAAGAACCGGCAAGAAGCCCAGTGTGAAAGAAGCCGCAAACTTGCTGGGAGGGTTATTGTACAGCAGCATCCGCCAGATGAGCATGTTCCCAGGGATTGCTCATTTCTTATTGGCGGGGAAAGATTCCAGCGGAGTTTATTTATATGACTTATTTCCTGATGGAAGCGTAACCAAGATGAGAGACTTTGTGTCTTCTGGCTCAGGTTCAGTGTTTGCGTATGGCGTGCTGGAAACCCATTACAAGCCAGATATGACCGTAGCTGAAGGGATAAAGTTAGCGGTAAAAAGCGTGAATACGGCTTTGCAGAGAGACAGCGCTTCCGGGATGACATAAGTGATTATACAAATAGTATGTCATCTCCTAATAAGTAAGTGACATTTTGTACAAAAACTAATGTCACTTACTATAATTAAACAATTTTGGAGTTGGTCGCTTTTCACAGTGACGAGGTTTTAAACATGGCAGATATACTGAAAGAAATAATAAAAATGCTTCCCGAGGATAAAGTTTCCGATGCGACATTCGAGGGAGCGAATATTGTACTATATACTAAAGATAAGAAATACTTTATGGATAATGAGGGAACTATCCGGGCGGCAGTGCAGCAGTTCAAGAAGCGCATTGAGCTTAGACCGGATCCCGCTTTATGCATGGAGATTGCCAAAGCAGAAAAGGAAATTAAGAAGATAATTCCGGAAGAAGCGGGAATAGATGAGATAATTTTTGATGCGCCTCGTTCGGAAGTGATAATCCATGCTGATAAGCCGGGGGTGGTCATTGGCAAAGAAGGCGATATTTTAAGAGATATTCGGGCTAAGACCATGTGGATCCCTTTAATCAAGAGGATTCCCCCCATCCGTTCCAAGCTGATTGAAAGTATCCGTTCAGTTTTATATGAGAATGCGGATTACCGCAAGAAATTCTTAGATAAGACCGGGCACAGAATATACGATGGCTGGCTGAGAGAGAAGAAACATGAATGGGTCAGGGTTTCGTTTTTAGGAGCAGCCCGGCAAGTTGGAAGAAGCTGTTTATTGCTGCAGACTCCCGAATCAAGAATATTGATGGACTGCGGCATTGATGCCAGTGAAGAAGGCCCGGAAAGTTATCCTTACTTAGATGCTCCAGAATTAAATATTAGTGAAATAGATGCAATTATCGTTACACATTCACACTTAGACCACTGCGGGTTGATTCCTTATCTGTTCAAGTATGGATATAAAGGGCCGGTTTATTGCACTGAACCCACCAGAGATGTCATGTCTCTGCTGCAGTTGGATATGGTTAAGGTTCAGCGTAATGAGGGTAAGGATCCATTATATGATACTGCAGAAATAAGGGATATGGTGCTGCATACTATCTGTTTGGAATATGACGAAGTTAATGATATTACCCCGGATGTAAGGTTAACTCTTTACAATGCCGGACATGTCATTGGCAGTTCTATCGTGCATTTGAACCTTGGAAATGGGCTGCACAACCTGATTTATACCGGAGATCTGAAATATGCCCGCACCAATGTGCTAGAGCCGGCTAATACCCAGTTTCCAAGAGTAGAAACGTTAATTATGGAATCTACTTATGGTGGAAAAGAAAACGTTATGTCTGAAGATGAAGCCGATAATTATATGATTGAAACTATCAAAAAGACGTTCGAGCGCGGCGGCAAGGTATTGATGCCAGTTTTAGGTTCAGGAAGGGCACAGGAAGTTATGCTTATTGTGGAACGGTTGATAAGAGAGAATAAAATCCCGCAGGCTCCAGTATATTTAGATGGAATGTTGTGGGACGTTACTGCTATTCATACCGCTTATCCGGAGTTTTTGAATCGAAATATACGGCAGCAGATATTCCATAAAGAAAATAATCCGTTTATGTCCGATATTTTCAAACGGGTCGGCTCGCAGAAAGAGAGGAAGCAGATAATGCTGGAAGAAGGGCCTTGCTTGATTTTAGCTACTTCAGGTATGCTTACTGGGGGGCCTAGCGTGGAATACCTTAAAGGGCTGGCTGAAGGAAAAAAGCATTCGTTAGTATTCTCCTGCTATCAGCCTCCGGGCGGGATGGGCTCCAGAATCAAGAATGGGGAGACGGAGATAATGCTTAGGGATAATGGCAAGCAGACCATGCTTAAGATAAATCTGGAAGTGCATAAGTTAGAGATTACCAACCATTCTGATCGGCGGCAGCTGATGAATTATGTCAAGAGGTGCAATCCTCAGCCGCGGAAAGTGATAACCATCCACGGCGAATCTTCCCGCTGCTTGGACTTGGCCAGTTCGATACATCAGCAGTATCGGATTGAGACGGCTGCACCGAAGAATTTGGAAGTGATAAGGGTGAGGTAGAAGTTTACGTATGTGCATAGCATCATAAAGTCAAAATCCAATCCCTATCGACTGCAAGAGCCGCAGAGGGATGGCTCCTACGGAGATGCGGCTCCAGCGATATTTATGACGAAGATTTTGAAGATGCTAAACAAATACAGCTTTTCTATAAATAGAACCATCATCTGCACGGATAACAATTTAACGTTTACCGTAGGTACGCTCAAGGTAATCTGGATGGTATTTTTCTGTATCGGTTGGCTCGGCGATTATTGCTGAATAATATGCCATCAACTTTTCGGCTAAATCCGTAACTTTCTTAGGTTGTGGGAGGATTATTCCTGCTCCGGACATACCTTTTTTATACTCGTGGAATCCGTCTACGCAGGTTTTCCACATATCTCTTCCAAACTGGATGCCCAGTTCAATTAATATGTGGTTGTCAAGATCAGACGGTTGCCAAATTTTACCATATGTTAATGCCCTTGCATATCTTTTGTCGCTCCAAGAGTCACAGTTAATTCTGTTGTTATAATCATGCGCGAAGAAACGGATTCGGTACCTCTGCCGTTTTTGATTAACTCTTCTTCTGTAAACTTGTTGAGGTATAAATATTCCGTCTCTCTCAATATTCTTTAACGGACCAGAAAATCCATACCCCTCCCCTTCTTTAAAACTTAATCCATACTTTTGGATAAATTCTTCTCTGTTTTGGATAAGTTCTTCATCTGGTATTCTAAACCGGGAGTGTGCGATACTCTCTGCCATCCGCATCAAATGAACATGTGCCACCGCATGAATTCCATACCACAATATCTCATGCTCATAGGCATAACTCACTTCTCTGCTAACTTCCTCTGCGGTTAAACTATTCAAAGCCGTTCTAACTGCTTTATCCAAAGTTGGGATTACCATGGCCATTAAAATTAAAACTTAAATTTCTTCAAAATTGCTATAATCGTTAAAGTGAGGACAATAATGAGCTACCTGTTTATCATCTAAAACTCTTGGAAGAGGATTAGCTCCAAATAATTTTTTGGGCGCTTCAGTTAAACATTTTTCAGCATATTTTATTCCACCGGGGTTTCTTGTCTCTTGTACCCCGTAAAAACAATTACTACAATCTCTTAGATGGCCTTCTTCATCATGTTCTGCAATAAACGGCTGTCCTCTTAAGGCATCTTCAGTTTTTGTTTCGATATCCATGTTTAGACCTTTTTTTTTTCTCTGGTATATTTTAGAATTAATATTGCCAGTTCACCTAATTCTTCGTCATTAACAATTGCTCTTTGGGTGAGTTGCGTGAGAGTTCCCAGATTTAATAAAACTCTTGTTTCTTCTGTGGAGAAATACTCAGCGTTGCTTGCTCCGGGAAAAGTCGCTAGTTCTTGTGCTAATGAATCAAGGCAAGAGTATCTTCCTGTAACTCCTCTATCTGCATTTCCTATTTGTGAATAGTCAGCCCTCGTGGATACAGCTTCGTATTCCCAATCACACCACATATCCCCGCCGCCAAATCTTAATTTGCGAACATTGTATTCTGCGTGTGCCATTTTACTTGAAAGTAGTAACCAACTTATATAAACCTTTCGGTTTTACTCCCCTATATGGTACCAACCTGGTGGAAAAAGCGGTTTGGGAAAGAACATCATGAAAAGCCGGTAGATTCTTTGAGCGATATAGAAGCCGTAGGAGAATTTCTTCTGGGAGTAAATAACGATAGAGCTAAACTAGTGAAGCAATTAGAAGAGCTGGAAGAGCTGGAAAAAGAGCGCCAAGTAGGTACTTCGGGAGTAGTGCAGATAAATCTAGAAGCACAGGCAGCAGTGCTGGATAAATTATTGCAAACGTATGGTGATTTTCAGAATGATGTGGATATCAACGGATTAAGAATAAAGATGCTTGCCCGGCAGTTTTTAAAAGAAGCGGATAAAGCCGGATTGAAAGATTTAGTGCGGGAGAAGAAGCAGGAGCAGAAGTGGAAAGGCTGGTGGTAAAGTGGTTAAAGTGTTCGGTGTGATTTTCCCTTACGATTACTATTCTACATGGTAAATTATTTATTGTATATCAAACAGAAATTGCATGGTTATAGAAAAATTTATATACTTGTTAACATTTACCTTGTTAAATGAACAGCGAAATTGATGCGGGAACCGTAACTATCACCTCTAAGAACATGGTAGTTATTCCTAAAAGAGCCCGGGAAAAGTTTAAGTTGCATGAAGGGCAAAAGCTTAAAGTAATGGTGGGGTCAGAAGAAATTACTTTTACTCCCGTATTAACGATTGAACAACTTATTGGAATTCTGAAAGGGCCTCAATCATCTAAAGAACTAATTGCTGAGTCGCGAAAAAACATCAGCAGGTTTGATTAAAATGGCGGTGTTTGACACTTTTGCTTTAGTTAAATTACTCAAGAAAGAGAAAGGATATGAAGCTGTTACTGAAATGCTTTTATGTAAAGGGATTATTTCCGAAGCCACGCTTTACGAATTAACTTATGTTACGGTAAGAGATTTATTGGCACAGGGATTTAGCTTAAATGAAAGTATACACAAAGCGTCAGAGATAATTAGCTCTATCAGTGAGTATCTTCATCGGGAAGTTCTTAGTGATAGGATTATGCATTATGCTGTTTATTTTAAAATAAAATATAATAAACTTAATCTATCTCATTTTGATTGTATTGCTTTAGCTACCGCAAAAGTATTCTCTCAGCCGTTGGTTTCTGGAGAGAAAGGGTTGGCTCAGGTTAAAGAAGTGAAAGTAGTTGGTTAGTGGAAAGGCTGGTGGTGAATGTTTTCTGCGATAGTGTAGGTGTAAGAAAACCGTCGTTTTTGCAGTTTTGTAGTCTCAAATTAAGCTTAAACTAACCATCTTAACTCTTTTTCCACCCTATTTCTGCGATTATGCAGGTGTAAACTCTGGAGGTTGATGATAAAGAAATATTTGTACTGAATCACACCGTCGTAAACACCCTATACTTCTCTTTGCCTTGCATCTCAGCGATGATTCTCTTCACTACCGCCTGCCTGGGATCCGGCAATAGCTTAACTCTATTCTTCAAGTCTTCAAAGCTTTCAAAAAGCCTGACTTTCCTGGCTTCCAGCACTTCCCACATGTGTTTCTTTCCAAATCCGGGGATTAGCTCTAATTGATGCATTCTCATGCTCAACGGCTGGGCTTTATTGAAGAACTCTACAAAGCGTTTTTCATCCTGAGATACATATTTCTCTAATACATGAGGCAGCTCGTTCTTAGCTGTAGCGGTAAGCCGTTCCAGGGGAATTCTGCCTTTGGTATGGTGAATCTCTTCTCGCTTGCCTTCTCCGATATACACTTCCTGATACGGCTGCAGCTGAAACCCTTTTTTAGGGATAAGTTCAAGTAAAGTAAGAAAATCCAATCCCAACGCTTGCACTATTGGTGTCTTCATGTTACTTTCATCAAAGGGATAACCGTGCTCCAAATAGTCCAGTACAATCGCTTTCTCTTCACGGACGGTTTGCTTTGGGAATTCCATTTTAATAAGGTATTCTGCTCAAGTTAATAAAAATTGCGCTTTAATTAGAACTAATTCTCACTTTTTATCATTCACCCCGTTTTTTACTCTTTCACAAACTTAGAAACAACCTCGACGATACTATCCTGGTCCTTTTTGGATAAAGTAAGAGTGTAAGCCTGGGTGATAACTTTAAGTTCGTTAATATCTTTAGGCACGAAATCAGTTATTTTAGCGATAACTTCCTCTTTTAAGCGGGTTACTCCTAGCTCAGCCAGCTTTTTATGCAACTCTTCCCTTTTCTTTTCTGATAAGGGGGGGAAAGTCTGTACGTATTCTTTGGCTTTATTGGATAAGAAGTTCATCTGAGTGTCTCTTTTCTCAATCTTAGCCAGAACCTCTTTTACTTCTCCTAATGACAAAGGCTTCTGCTCGATGAATTGTGGATTAACCATGTTTACAGCCTCTTAAGATGGATGGGATGCACCAACAGCTTCTTTTCTTTATTGCCGTCAGTAAATTTGACTCCATAGCAGTTTCCGCGCTTTCCGCTGATCCTGCCCGTCTGCCCCTGGAATCGGGGATAGAAACGCCCTTTCTGCACTCCGGGATGGATAACTAAGCCGACCGTATCGCCGTCTTTAAACTCCTGAAAATACTTGCTTAAAGAAACTTTGCCTTTTTCTTTATAATCCAATTTAAGCTTGTACCTGCTCTTTCTTAAAAACGAGCCTACTCTTTGTCCCATGTTTATTTAGAATCTGAGGGATATTTATAAAGATTGCGAAGGGGATTTGGTTATTTTAGTTATTTAATGTCCGATCATCTCACACCTTCTCCATCCACACCTCAAACTGTTCCTCTTTGACTTTGAACTCGCCTTTGTGAGATAAAGATTTCACCAGATTTCCGGAAACTAATTCCATTTTTTCTGCGCCTACTTTCTCTTCCATACTCAATCCGAACGGATTTAATCTTTTCACCATCTCTGGACTACACTTTAAAATTAAATTTATCCGATCCAGCTTTTCCATTCCTGCTTCTTTGCGCAGCAATTGAATATTTCTCATAACTTCACGAGAATAACCTTCACTTTCCAACTCTGGAGTCCTTTCTGCATTTACATACACATATCCGCCGCTAAATGCGCTTTCAAAGAATGGAGCCGGAACTTCATGCTCAAAGAATAACATATCTCGCGTTACTTTAATTTCTCTTCCTTCCACTTCAAGGCGATGCACTCCTTCTTTCTCCAGATGCCCCAGTATGGTTTGCGGGCTGTCGATAGTTAATTTAGCAATTACTTGTCCGGAAAGCTCGCCGTAAGCAGGGCCGATTTTTCTTCCATCCGGCCGCATCTTGACTTTCAATCCGGGAAGTTTATTAACTACGCGAACTGCTTTAGCATTAGTCTGGTTTTTGATGATTTTAGTAAGTTTTTCTATCGCTTTAATGTTCGCTTTTTTGTCAGTTACAATTACCACTTCTGTTATGGGCCATCTTAATCCCAGCTTGGCTCTTTCTCGGGCACTCAAAGCTGATTGTATTACTTCCATGACTATTCCCATTTCTAATTCCAGTTTCTCATCAATTCTGCTCTGTTCATGCTTGGGCCAGGAATAGTGTGAAATGCTTTCCTCAGCTAAATTAAATTCCTCTTTCAGATTAAGATAAATAGTTTCAGTGATAAATGGAGCAATTACATTGAACATCTTCAACAGCTTGAACAAAACCGTAGCGATGGTAAACATGCACACTTCTTTCTCCTGGTCTTCTCCTAAAGAACTTTTATCTCTTACCATCTGGATGTAAGTGCGGCTTAACTCTAAATATAATTCTTCCAGGGGCTTGATGGTTTCATCAAATTTATACCCTTCAAACAATTCAGTAACTTTCTTTATGGTAGAGTTCATCTTAGAGATGATATACTTCTCTTCAGCACTCATCAGATTGTACATGATTTCTTTTTTAGATAAGAAAGGATTAGCTTTGTTTTCTTTAGCGAGGTTTATCAGCAGCTTGTGCACATTCCATAATATCTGCAAGTATCTGGCTTTAGTAGCGCACTCATCCCAGCTGAAATTTATATCTATACCTGCATTATTCTGGCACATATAATACCGCAATACGTCCACTCCATGCTTGTCTATCAATTCATACGGAGAGATGATGTTGCCCAAGCTCTTGCTCATCTTTATCCCGTTGATATCATTCAGCATCCCATGAGCATAAACATTCTTAAATGCATTCTTCCCAAAGAAAATGTACGAGCAGATGGAAAGCATGCTAAACCATAATCTGGTCTGCTCTTTGGCTTCTAATATGCCATCAGCAGGATACCATTCTTTAATTAACTTAGGATCATTATTCAAGCAATTCCAACTTGTTGTTCCTGCATCTACCCATACATCAATAACATCTGGAACACGCTGCATTTTTTGTCCACATTTACAATCTAATTCCACTTTATCAATCCAGGGAATATGCAAGTTTTCAGGTACAGTTCCACCGTTTTTTTCTAATTCTGATCTAGAGCCGATAACTTTAATCTCTTTGCATTTAGCACACTTCCAGATAGGCAGAGGAGTTCCCCAGTATCTCTGCCTAGAAATAGAATTATCTTTCAAGTTTCTGATCCACGCTGCGTAAGAGTTATTAGCGATATCCGGAACCCAGTGCACTTTTTGGTTGCCTTTGAGTATCTTGTCTCTTAAATCCTCAATTTTGAAGAACCATTGGTTAGTTAAACGGAATATTACCGGCTGATGGCATCTCCAGCAATGCGGATATTCATGCTCGACTTTAGCAACGCTAATAATGGCATTTTCATCTTTTAATGCTTGGGTGAATTTAGTGTCATCAACTCTGGCTCTCCAGCTTTTGAATTTATCCATTTCCTCTTTGAAGTAGCCTTTCTCATCCAATAAGTTGAATGGAGGAATTTTATATGGGACACACGCTTCTTGGTCCTCCGGGCCGCATCCGGGAGCGCAGTGTACTAAGCCCGTGCCGGCACTAGTGTCTACGTAATGCTCGTTAAGAATAACCGTATGCACTTTCTTATGCTTTTGTTTTAATTCGGCAAATTTGGAGAGGTGTTTTTCAAACGGATGGACATATTCCAATCCTTCTAATTTGATGCCTTTGAATTCTTCCAATACTTTTAATTGTTTTTCAGCAACTGCCTGTACTACTGCACCCGCTAAGGCTTTAGCTAAATACCATATTTCTTTAGTGGCTTTTCCTGTAGCTCCTTTTCCTTTAGTTTCTTTCTCTTTAACTTCTGCTTTTACATAATCTAACTCTGGATTGACCATTACGGCTAGGTTGAATGGTATGGTCCAGGGAGTAGTAGTCCATACAATTAAATATTCATTTTTCTTTCCTTTGACTTGGAATTTTACAAAGAGCGAATCTTCAGTAACGTTCTGGTATTCACATTCGTGTTTAGCGATAGCGGTTTCACAATGCTGGCACCAGGTCATTACTTTCTCGCCATAATACAATCTTTCTTGTTCGTGAGCTTTTTTGATTAATTGCCACTCGCCTTCTATAAATTCAGGCTTGATAGGCATATAGGGATTAGATAAGTCTAAAGTGATTCCCCAGCGCACTAAATCCTGAGTCATGGCCTGGGCTTTTTCCTGGCAGAACTGCTGGCATTCGGTAATGAACTTATCCAGCCCAAACTTTAATATGTCTTCTTTGGTTTTAAGCCCGAATTTATCCATGGCTTTGTGTTCAGTAGGCAGTCCATGCATATCAAACCCGTTTCTATCCCAGATATTACATCCCTGAGCCCGGCGGTAACGAACCATAATATCTTTAAGGGCATAATTCCACGCATGCGCTAAGTGAAATTTGCCTGAAGTGTACGGCGGTCCGTCTAAAAAGTAGAATTTAGGGCCTTTCTCATACTTCTTTCGAAGCTTTTCTACGGTTTCATTCACCGCCCAGTATTTAACTATCTGGGGCTCAACTTCAGCATGAGTATAGTTCTGGAACTTCATGTTGTGATAGAGAAAAGAGAGAGTTTAAAAATATATCTGAAACAAAAGATGTAAAAGAGATAATTAATACATAACAAAAAAATAAAAAAAAATGGTGAATTCTACGATTAAAGAATCATTAGTATATTGATTTATATTACTAATAAGGCTTTCTTTTTCTGTAGCATTCTTTGCAATAAACCGGCTTGCCTTCAGTGGGCTTGAACGGAACTTCACATTCCTGGCCGCATTCGGAACAAGTTGCTTTATGCATCTCTCGCGGTCCAAAATCTCTCTGGAACCCGCCTCCCCTATTTCCAAAATTTCCCATATTCGTTTATACCTCGCTATATTCGTTTTATAACACAACTTTAACCTGTACAGATCTAAGTTATGCCTTTTACATAAGAAAGAGGCTCTATTTATAAGGCTTTACTTGGATTTTGTGATATATCCGTTAAAGCATCATTAATAATTACTCTTTTTCAAATCAAGATCTTTTCTAACTTTATCATAATATTTATGGTCTCCCAAGTGAAACTCTATGTAAACAGAATTCTTCACTTTAACAAAAAGAATCCTATATTCTGTATTTTCAATGCTGAAAGGATAACGAAAAGTCAGAAGCTGGTGTGTTTTCCATTCTTTATATGTCTTTGAAGAGCCGACGACGATTGGCCGAATGTTCAATGCAACGATGTCTTGCACCCATTGGTAAATCTTTTCTGCTTTCGTGTCTGAAAGAAGGTGGGCGATTTCCTCTAGATTATCCCCTAAAAATTCTAGCTGATAATCCTGGGAGAGCATCCCTTTTATTCTCTTTTTGAAATCATTGATGTTAACCATAGTTCAGCTTTATAATGTTATGTGCCAATTGATATAAAAATCTTTGGGCATCATAATAGAGAATATCTTTATAATAACCAGCTTGGGTATAAAAGAACCGTTTAATGTAAGATGGCTTAGCCGATTTATTCATTATACTCGGTAAATCTCGTTTAATATATTCCATTACTTCAATATAATCTTTAAATAAATCTATTCTTTCGTTAAGTTGGAATGTGTCCAGTACTTCACCATTTTTAAAATATTCAGTATAAAGGATAAGAAAGCGGATATTCTTATGGAATTTGTCTTTTTGGTTGAGCAAGGTAGGAATTGCTTCGTTGATAACCTGCCAATAATCAGAAACGGTAACTTTCAATGGTTTTCCAGGAAGAAGATTCTTGGCAATACAGCTTTTAGAAATAGAATGGTAGAAGAGGGAGTAAAGATCATTGAAGTCAATAATGGTTATTTTTACTTTTTTATTTTTGATAGCGATTTCTTTTTTGGATCTAGTTATGACAAATACGTCAATATCTTTGTATTTTTCTTTGTACAGGAACGAGCCGGTAATAAAACAATATTTGGCTGGAATTTGGGCTAAGAGCTCTTCAGCTTCTTTTATTCGTTCGTTGAGGAGTTGTTCGTGATGGGGATTGTAGATAAACATTTGTTACTTAAAATAGAGAATGTTTATAAATTTTGCGGTGTTTTTAGCCTGTTATATAAAATAAGTAATGAATGGCTAATGGTAACATGTATAGTTCAACTTGAAATATTTGAATTAATCCAGCAAAACTTTAGGTTTAGGAAATCTTTTAAATAGGCTTCATTTCTTCACTTTAACGCCAGCATCGCATAACCCGGTATTGCGGTAGTCTCGAAAGCTCACCAAGAGAACTACTCCCTCTGGGATTCCCAGTTCAAATGCAGATAAACCTGCTGAAGGTCTGGGTGCTGGCGCTAAACTGGGAGTTCATGTCTGCCTGTAAAAAGGCGGGCTGGGCTTCCTAATTTTGCGTTCTGGACCACGGTTTTTTCGTCTTAAACTGGTGATTAATTTTTGGATTTTTAGAAAAAAATAAGAAAAGTATTTATAGAGGTATGCTTAGAAAAATGTTGAAATTATGTTTATAAAATAATATCTGATTTTAATGCAAGGGGGTTGGAAAAAATGGAAAATTTGGAAAATAAGATTGAAAATAGTTTTTTGGGGAGAGTTAAAGATGGTTTAAACAAGATTAGATATTCTACTATCAGTAAAATCGCAGTTTATTCTATGGCAGGAGTTTTGGGTACTACTCTAAGTTTTGGTTGCGGTGATAAAGCTGCCACTTCTTATTCAGAAGCATCAGATGAAAAAAACAGTCAGCCAAAAGAGGATTGTTTTATTCCAGGACAATCCGGGCAAATGACGACGATGACAATTCCTAAATATACTTATGATGAATCAGGAAAACTTACTGGGACAATTGGCAAAGGCGGTCAGTCTACAGAATATACTTTGAATATTTATAAAAAAATTCCTTGCGTTACAGCAGATTTTATCAATAACGGTGATGGTACAATTACTGATAAGGCACATGGTTTGATGTGGACGATTGAAGCAACACCAGATGAGCACAGTTTGGGCGGGGCGGTTGAGGTATGTAAAAATGTGAAAAACGCAGGCGGTTATGCAGATTGGCGCGTGCCAGCTATTGAGGAGTTATGGACCTTATGGACTGAAAAAACACCCTGTCATTTTCCACCAATATTTCAAGGAAAATGCTGGCGGTATTGGACATCCACTCCTGCACCAGCAGGTTGGACTGATAATTATTTCGCCGTTTATTTTGAGTCAAGTTATCCAATGCTTCAAGCAGTTCGATATCAGGGCAATTGGATGCCATCAACAGTGAGGTGTGTGAGGTCTGCTGGTGAGAGAGTTGTTAGCGAAAATCAAACGAAAAATCAGGCAATAGCTAATTTTTTTCATAAAGTAAAAATTACCTCAGAAGCAGTAGCGACTCGTAATTTGTCTTGGGCTCCATGTAAAATCGAACAGGCAGTTATCAATCAGCTATTTGGCGGAGAAAACCTTCGTCAGGCAGAGGGATGTTTTAAATCACTGATTAAACAATGCATTTGTCCTCCTAAAAGCGCAGAATTAATCGTAGATAACGGAACTGCTGGTACTGCTGTTATTGCAAATTCATCTCATGATAATCAAAATCTTAAAGGGTGTCTTTATTCGATTGGAAACGACATTATTAAATCAATGGATGTTTGCAGTGTTCGTTGGCAGTTCAAACTATCATCTTCTGAAAAAGAATATAATGACTATTGCAGCATATGCCCCCCAGATGGATCAGCACGCACTGCCTCAAATGATGATCTCTCAGAAAAGTTAGCGATTGCTATGGCCGGTGCGGGGAGTGAATTTGTCAGTGAGGGCACAGGAAATTACGGTCGCATTCATGGTCTTGGCACTGTGAATACAAATGACCACTATGTTCTTGGCAAAAAGCGTGATAGGATATATGGTAAAATTGCACTTGGCTCTGGTTCTACGACAGGTTATTGTGATAAAAATAATCTTCAAGAAGTTGTGCGTAGGCGGGCGGGTGCTATTCGCGCATGTTACGAGGAGCAACTTCAGATTCATCCAACTCTCGAAGGCAAGATTACTGCACGTTGGACTCTAAGTACTGATGGCGCGGTCCATGACGCAAGTGTCATACAATCTTCTGTAGGAAACGCTCAAGTAGAAAACTGTGTTCTTCGTTATATTAATATGATGCGTTTTGCAAAGTCTGTCGATGGAATTTGCATTGTTCAATGGCCGTTTGTATTTAGTAGTGATGGTAATCATTCAGCATCAGATACCAGCGCAAATAGCGGAAGTGTGAAATTGAATGATCTTTTGCGGCAAAGTGCAAAATCTGATGCTCCCGATAGTGATACTGATGGGAATCCTCGTTTGGATAGTAAGATGCTCGCAAGATTAATGAGTGGCAAGGCAACTAACAATAGTGCTGAATGCGATTTAAAAAAATTTAATAAAAACAGTGAATATATTGATTGTTCAACTTCTCAAAGAGTATTTGTAAGAGCTTTTAATATTGATGATACTGGCGAAGTTTTGTTAGATGGCAGGAGAATTTTGCAGGTTGGTTATCGTGAAGATAGTGGTTATGTTGACATTACATCGCATATCAAATCAGGAATGAATTTTTTAAGATTTATCGCAAAAAATCAGCTCGGAGGTTATACCTGGGGGTTGGAAATCAGATGCGGTGACGGTTTAAAATATTCATCAGTAGCTGGTCAGGCTGGAAAATTCGGGGCACACCAGAATGATTATACTAAAACTAAACAAATAGTATTTGATTGCACCTTGCCCATAATTTTAAAAAAAGATTAAACTCTCTTCAAAATTTGTGGTGTTTTTTATAACTCAATCTCCACTCTTAACTCCTCTTCTCCCAACCGCACCCCCACAATCTTTATATATCTCCTTTCTATGAACTAAAGTGCATGACTAACATTTATATTCATACCTCCGGCTGCTCGCACAATTTTGCCGATTCGGAGCAGATGGCAGGATTATTGAAGCAGGCAGGGTTTGATATAGTAGACAATATCGAAGATGCTTATGTCGTGCTCTTTAATACCTGTACGGTTAAAGGGCCCAGTGAAGTGGCTTTCTTCCATCGCCTGGAAAGCACCCGGCAGAAATATCCAACTAAAATAATCGTTGTTGCCGGATGCATCCCTCAAGCAGATCCGCATAAGCTAAAAGGCTATCCGGTAGTAGGAACAAATCAAATTCATAAGATTGTGGAAGTGGTAGAAGAAGCGTTGCATGACAATCGCATTCAGTTGCTGGAGTCCGGGGAACTGCCACCACTAAATCTTCCCCGAGTGAGAAAAAGCCCCTGCACTTATATTATTCCTATTTCCCGCGGTTGCTTGGGTGCTTGTTCCTTTTGTAAAGCTAAATTTGCTCGTGGTAATCTCGTTTCTTATCCCATTGAAGATATTCGCAAGGAAGTAGAAATCGCACTAAAAGAAGGGGCGAAAGAAATTTGGCTTACCTCACAGGATACTAGCTGTTACGGATTTGATTTAGACACCAATTTGGCTAAGCTCCTGAATGAGGTAACTTCTGTATTTGGCAACTTTAGAATCAGGGTAGGAATGATGAATCCCAATCACGTCACCAAATTTAAAAGTGAATTGTTAGACGCGTTTAAGAATCCCAAAGTGTACCAGTTTATGCATCTTCCCGTACAATCCGGCAGCAATGAGGTCCTGAAGAAAATGTGCCGTAGTTACACTGCTGAAGAATTTATCAATTTAGTGTATGAAGCTCGCTTAGCTATTCCGGATATGACAATTGCTACGGACATAATTGCCGGCTTTCCGGGAGAAACCGAAGAACAGTACTGGGAGACACAAAATCTGCTGCGCAAAGTAATGCCGGATGTAGTCAACTTATCCCGCTTTTGGCCCCGTCCGGGAACACTGGCAGCTAAAATGGGCCCGTTGCCGGGAGAAATAGTCAAGCACCGCTCCAAAGTGCTTACTGGAATCTATCACAGCATTGCCCGCATGCAGAATGAACGCTGGCTGGGCTGGGAAGGGGAAATTCTGGTGAATGAGAAGGGCAAAGAGTTGGGACAATGGATCGGCCGGAATGATTCATATAAGCCGGTGATTGTAGAAGGAGATTATTCCTTAGGGCAGAGGCTGAGGGTGAAAGTTAATCGGGTTACGTCGTTTGATCTGAGGGGGAAAACGGTAAACGAGGTAATTTAAAAGAGTATGACCACAATTTATATTGATGAAAGCGGAGATTTGGGGATGGGTGCAAAGGGAAGTGCTTTTTTCATTGTCACCGCTGTCAAAGTAGATAATCCGAGGGTAAATTTAGCATATAATTGTATACCCAAGAAATGAACCAATCAAGCCCTACACTCCCTTCTCCCCTTCCTCTATCTCTTTCCTTATCTCCTCTTCCACCTGCTTCCTGATCTCTTCTTCCGGAGTGAACTTTCCTGCTTCCATCTTGTAAGAATTTAACAGCGATTTAATCTTGGCATAAACATGAGCCGTATCTCCGCCTAATTCCCTGGGAAATCCGGCTTCTAATGGGAACTTATACAAGAATTTGTGAATTACCCCTTTCATGAAATACACCCACGGCTTCATTCCCCATCTTTGCTGATAGTCTGTAAGCACCCACCCGTCAAACGCAATCAAAACATCTCCCTGCTGAAATAGTTTCTTCTCACCATGAATCTCTTCTTTAATTTCAGTAATATTGTCTAACAAAACTTTAATCTTAATCATCAATTGGGCATATTCAGCTTTGATTTTAAACGGACGGAGTTCTACCAATGTTTTTCTGCCGGCTTCGCTGACCGTTTCTTCGCTTTTCTTTTCTTGTAGTTGGTATCCTTTATCTATCAACGCATTATTTATGGTTGAGAATAGTTCATCCACCCGGAAGATGCCTTTATACTTTAGTTCCCGATTGTTGATGATTAAGTTTTTTTCCAGGTGCGGTTCCATTTTCGTTGACTATTTGTTTTAAGACTTGTTATGTGCTATATACTTGTATGTATTCAGATACGTTTTAGTCTTATACATCAAATCTTCAATATCACTCTTTACCCAGGTCTCGAACTTCTCCAGATGCTCTTTGAAGAAATACCTTTCTGCGATAACCGACATAAACCAAGTAATTGGTTCTTTGGTCCATTTTCCTTTCCTGTCGCTGATTACGTATCCATCAATGGTTATCCTGACTAAGCCCTGGTTGAGTTTTAACAGCTGCCCGTTCTGCTCCACTTCTACTTCTTTTACATCAATCATGTGAATTTTTACCTGAACCTGAATCTTGTAATAATCACTGAAGTTTTTCCAAGGTGCAAGTATTATCTCCACCTGCTTTCCGCTGGGCGTAATTATCTCGTTGTTAAGCTTTTCATACCAATCATACATCTTTTCAAAGAAGAAAGAGGATATCACATTATATAGCTCGGCCGCATTAAACAGCCCTTCATAGCTGAATTTCAGATGGTCCACGACAAGATGTCTTTCGGGCATGAGTTACCTCAGTTATATGTATAGCATCATCAAGTCAAAGATGCTATGCTCGTATGTTAATTCTCCTCTTTTAATTGATATTTCTCTTCAAACTGCTTCTTTCCCCATAGCAGCCAGTACAGCGATAAATTACCGATAACTATTAGGATAATTAGTAAAGCAGTGTCCATTCCCCTAGAAAGAACATTTTGGCTTATAAATTATTCTGTTGGAGAAAGATCAATTAAAGAAGCAGTGGGCGAAACTATAAATGATGATTCTTCTTCGTTATTCAACCTGTTAGGGATTGATTATTAAAACAAATTCATTTGGTATGCCCGAATTATAGATAACTGCGTAAGTTATATCACATTAGTACGCAGTTATCTAATAGTAAACTGCGCCGACAAGTGCTTAAGTACAGGACAAGGAAACGTGCTGCAAGTTACGCAGTTTACTATAAAGTAACTTTTACTCATCCTTTCGCCTTCAGCTTCGCTTCCGCCAAGCCTTGTTTTATCATCGATGCTTTCAACTCAGCTTCGTTGGGAGCGCATAATTCAGACACCCAATTCACTTTAAGCGTAAACCCCAGCTTAGGAACGAAAGCGTGTTTTAAAGTAGCACTGGTTTCTCCTTTTCCTAAAGTTATGAGTTCAGTATTGATGATCTTCCCGCCGGTTTTCTTTCGGGAAATTTCAATGGGAACAACTACTGATTCTTCAATGCAATGATTAGGTGCTTTCATTATGGTCCAATCTAACGCTCCAGCTGCAGTATAACTTCCTTCTCCCGGGCGTAAATTATATCTCTCTCCATCGCTGGTTATGACTTCCACGCTGTAATAGTTGCATACTTTAGAGCAGGAACCTAATGATTTGGTATAATATGTCGGCGGTGTGCAAAGGTTGTTTATACATTTGTCAGCTCCGCATTGCTGATGATCCAAGCACTTAGTCCCGGCAGTTGGACCGGTGATATTGGGTGCAGGGAGGTTTTCCAAGTTATCACATTGGGCATTATTGTTGACATCCAAGCAGCAGCCATTCTGTTCTGGATTTAATCTATGCGGCGGGGTGCATTCTACAGTATAAGTTATCTCTCCTGCAGTCTTAGTGGTTGAGCCTCCGATAAGTTTCTGAAAGTAAATAGCTTTTCCAACGGTGTTCCCTAACAATAAGATTCCTCCGCCGAGCAGGATTAAGCAAACTACCGCTATGGCGACCGCTTTTATCTGCGGGTTGAATGAAGAAGTTTTAGGGTGCGAAAAAGAGCTGGGAGAAGCGGATATTTTAGCTGCCGTTCCTGGCTGGCTCCTCTGCAAGAAACGCTGGTAGTTATGTTTGGTAGTCTCTTTGTAGGCTTGTTCTATCTCTTCATCTGACCAGCCGGCTTTAATTAATTCAGTTTTAATATGCGGAAATTTCTTTCCCTGCTTTATCATTTTAGTAATGTAAGCGTAGGAGCTTCGAGGAAGGGCAACCTCTTTACTTTCACCAGTTTTATACCACAAATAATATACCACTCCACCTAATACCATTAACAACACTACCACCAGAAATGAATATAACACGAATCCTTTTCGGTCCAGTTCTTCCTGCACCGAGCTGAGTTCGGCACTGGTCTCGTTTACATCTTGCTGCAACATAGCTAAGCCGGTGTTAAATGTAGGTATATCTTTGGATTTGAGAGCATTTAATTTATCGGAGAGGGACTGTAATTTTGCTTCGATATCGGCTAATTTGTAATTAGTATCGGACCCTAAAAGATTTATTTGTGACGATAGTTCATCTAGGCTAATCTGCAGGGTGTCAATTTGAAGCTGTAAAGAAGTAATGGCGCTGGTTTCTATAGCTGGAGCAGGAGGCGCATAAAGCGACTCTTCAGGAGGAATTTCAGGCGGGGGAGGAACACATAAAAGGCTGGTGGGGTCGCAATAAGATTCATTGTCAACGTTATATATGCAATCTTCATCTGTTCCACAAGGAAAGGGTTCTTGAGCGATAACGAATGTAGATATAACTAGAACTACCACCAATAGCCACAAAACTAGCTTATTCTTCATCTTTTCCTCTTTTATGGGGTAGGAATAGCTTAAAGGTTTATATATCTTATTGTTGGGCTGCAGTTTGCATCTCAGCAACATATATAAACCCCCAAATATTACCTCCAGAACATGAATAAAATAATACTGACTCTGCTCTTAGCCGGATTCGGCGCCCAGTTGATTAAATTAGTTGGGTTGTGGTTCAGGCACAAATCATTAAGCTGGCATGATTTAGTCGTAACCGGAGGGATGCCCAGTTCTCATTCAGCATTTGTGGTTTCTTTAGCTACTATCATTTATCTGGAAGAAGGAACTTCTACTGCCTTTGCAATCAGTTTAGTGTTGGCGTTTATTGTCGTTAGAGATGCATTTGGTGTACGAAGAACGGTAGGAGAAGAAGGAGTGGTAATTAATGAGATGATCCAAAAATTAAAGCTTAAAGACAAGACGCATTTTTCTATGGGGCATACTCCGCTGCAGGTTACGGTTGGTTCTGTACTGGGATTTGTGATAGCGGTGCTGGTGTTTTATGGGTTGTGAAGCAGTGCTCCAATAGCTATCTTTCAGTATCGCAATCTTTATTTAAAGGGTTTAATGTTAGATTTAAATATGTTACATATCCAATATTCTCTTAAACCGGATAAGCGGAAGGAGCAGTTTAAGCCGGAAGGGAAGCTGCCGTTTGGGAAGCTGCGTTCTGAGCATATGCTTTCAATGGAATACTTAGATGGTGAATGGCGTTCTCCTCGAATTCTTCCGTACGGCCCAATTGAGATAATCATTGATGGAGAAAAAACTCACCTCCTTCCAGGAAGCTTGGTTATTAATTACGGCTTGGGGTCGTTTGAAGGGGCTAAAGCTTTTTTGCATGAAGATGGAGAGATACGCACGTTCAGAATTGACCAGAATGCACATAGACATAACTATTCTTCCGGAAAAATTAAACTTCCCTCGATTCCAGTAGAAGACCAAATACAATCTATTGAAGCTTTGCTGGATGTGGATAGAAAATGGGTGCCGCAGCAGGAAGGGGCATCAATGTATATTCGTCCTTTAACCATAGCCGTAGATGATAAATTAGGGGTTCATGCAGGAGAACATTGCCTTTATGTCGTTTTTCTATCTCCCAGCGGACCGTATTTCCCCCAAGGCTTTAATTCTGGAGCCATGCTGCTTAGTGACAGATACAAACGGGTTGCTCCTAACAGTGCTGGAGATGGCAAAATTATTGGGAATTATTCTAATTCTATCCTCCCCGGAAGTATAGCGGAGATGTTGGGAGCGCAGCAAGTATTATATTTGGATGTTCATAATAAATATCTGACCGAGTACGGTGCTATGAATCATTATCAGGTAACCACAGAAGAAGAGATTATTATTCCTGAATTTAATGATACTATTTTAAAATCGATTACGGCCTGCTCGTTTCTGGAATTAGCAGAGGAATTAGGGCATCCGGTACGGCAGGAGAAGATTTCCGTAATTAATTTCCTCATTGGCTTGTATTCTAAAAGAATAACTGAATGCGGAGGATTGGGAACGGCAGCGGTAGTTTCACCCGTGGAGAGATATTTATTGGACTTCAATGGAAAGAAAAGCAGCCCACTGGAAGAAGTATTGCCTGAAGTTGTAGTTGGTAATGGCGGAATCGGCCCGGTTTCCCGAAAGATGTATGAGTTGTATACCGGAATACAAAATCCCAAAGGGACGGGATATTTGTGTGGTATTGAGGCATATCGTAAGGACGAACAGCCCTTAGCAATCTTCCGCTCCGTTGAGAATATACAACTCCAACGAATCCGCGCAATACCAGGTTATGCGACCGTGGCGTGAGTGATATAAATCGTGGTTTATTTATAAAAGTTTGTGCTTCCGACGACAACCCCAATTAACAGTTAAGAACGGAACCAAAAACAACCTCAGAAATCAACAATTAATAAAAATAAAACTTTATTCTACTTCGCTCATCTCCACCTGCCTCTGGCGGTGAATCCGGGCAAATTGCGGGGTAGCTACAACATAATCCTCGCCAAATCCGGCAATATCCCCGTCAATAGCTTCAGTGGTTTTTCTCAGCTTGGAAATAGCTCTCTTCAGCTCTACAATATCTTTGTCCTTCAACGGCTTGATGTTGATCAAGGCCACGGTAGATCCTTCTCTCAATACGTCCAAGATCTCTTTAATATCTTCAAACTCTTCCATCACGAATGGACGCACTGTAACCTTGCTGCGATCCTCTTTAGCTGCTGAACCCACTTCGGGATAAGCTTCAGAATCAACTCCCGGCGCACCAGAAGATCCCGCAAAGGCTTCCTTTAATTGTAAAAAAAAGTCTTTCATGTTTCACTCTCCCTCTTTATGTTTTAATAGTTATTTTTATGTAAACGTCAACACCAGCGCTTCTATATAAAGGTTTTCATTCTGGAAAGTATAGTTAGTCGAGCAGTGTTAGGATATTTACTCCAGCTTAAATATATTGGAATATGCTTTCCTCTTCTTTCCGCCTTTCTTCATATACTCAGCAGTAGCTCTCGGCAAGCTGATTGCCCCCAAAATATTCAGTTTAGCTTTCAGGTGATAACTCATCACTCTCTGCTCTTTAGCATCTAAATCTGATAAGGACCAAATCACCTGCGCGCCTTCTTTACCATGAGTCACTCTTTGCGGCCGGACTGAAGCATCCATCTCTTCTGCTTCCACCCCGCCCTTATGATAAACGGCATACGCTGGAACAATATCAACTACTGTCACATCTTTAACTTGCTTACCCGACTTATTCTTGACCTCAATCGTAATTTTAATCTCAGACAACGCCCCTTCATCATCTTTCTTGGTAACAATAGCATGCTTTTTAACCGCTAACGGACAACTAGTATATATATAAAACCAAATCAACAATGCTAACACTATCACGATATAAACAATAATACGATAATCAATCGCAGAATAAACTGCAGTACTGCTATTTGGCCCTAAAGTAACTCCCCACGTAAAAAATCTCTGCCCTTGCTCTGTTTTAACTTCAGCATTTCCAGTCTCAAGCCAAGCCTGCAGCCAAGAAACCGGCACCCTAACTTCTTGCTGGTTTAACACATTCCCGCCATTCTTAACTTCAAACACCTGAAACAATTTCAGATAAGACCATTTCTCCTCTACTTTCGAAACCGAAAAAGGCGGCAACAGTGTAACTACTTCTATATCCTGTTCCACCACTTTAAAATCCTCTCCAAAGCGCTCCAGCGCAACTTTAAGCGTATACTCTTTCGGCTGCTGATGCGGATTAGGCGTAATTGAGAATTCCACTTCTTTAGTTCCCAGAGAAGGAATATCTACCACGGCAGATTGGGCAAACTCAGGCAGCTCTTCGCTGCTTAACTTAACTTTTACTCCGGTAAGATTCAATGCATTAAGGTTCTGTAACAATATTTTTATAGAAACCGAGGCGCTAGGATCAACTTTAGCTGGCATATCCACGGTAACTTTAACTGTGGGGGCATATCCTGGTTGGGTAAGCGAACCCAAGTAAACTTTCAACTGTACTTCCTCATTGGCATCCCCGCCGATATATACTGGCACTAGATAAATTCCCGGAGACAATTCTTTTACTGGATATACCTCTAACTCAGTAAGATATGACTCTCCTGGCATTAGGGTAATTTTCTTAACTTTATCTTTAGGTTCTATTGCCCACGCCAAGTCTGAAGAAGAAATGATATATTGGTGTTCGATAATATCCGTATTAGTTACATTTAAAGTGAAATAGGCTTTATCAATAATTGTAATATGATCAACCACTGCAGCAGACGCTACCACTGTATCTGCCCACACCGAAGATAACAGGATAATCAACGCTAAGGATAATCCAAACGCAAATGATGCCGCCCTCACTTTTTTCCACCTCTTGTTTTAAATACGACTTGTAACAGTTAATAATAACTTGCAACCAGCAATAAAAAAGATAATTCCCACTACTATTTAAAGTCTTCGTTTTTAAGATTATCATGTGAAACTGTGTCTGGAAAGAGCCGGGGAAAAACGTTCTCCCAATTGAAAAACTTCCCAAACCCTGAAGAAACATTTATATACTCCTGTTTTTTAGTCCTACTTAATAAAAAGAGGATGAATTAATGGCAGAAGAAAGCGTATTCCGAGGAGTAATCACCTTCTTAGATAAGATAGGGGTATATGACATAATACTGCCATTCCTGTTAGTCTTCACCATTGTATTTGCGGTTCTGGAGAAAACTAAAGTTTTGGGGCTGGAAAAAATAGATGGCAAAGATTATACCAAGAAGAATCTTAATGCTATGGTTGCTTTTGTAACATCTTTCTTGGTTATCGCTTCCACCCAATTAGTTTCAGTTATCAACCAGATGATGGCTAATGTAGTATTATTATTAATCTTAGGGGTGTGCTTCTTAATGCTGGTAGGTGTGTTCTTCGGAGACAAAGAATTTACGTTTAAAGATATTCCTACTTGGACCAAAATATTTACCATAATTATGTTTATTGGATTAGCGGTAATCTTCCTCAACGCCATGGACTGGCTGCAATATGTATTTGCCGTATTTGAGTACTGGAACGAAGAATGGGCCGCAGGAATTATCATGTTAGTAGTGCTCTTGGGGTTCATAATTTACGTAACCAGAGATTCATCATTGCCTAAAAAAGAAAGCAGTGAGAAGAAGTAAAGCAATAAAAGAAGTAAAGCAATAAGAGAGTAACCAAAGATTAATATACTAAAGGGCATGTATAAAAGGGCATGTATAAAAGGGTATGTATATAAACTTACATTAAAAAAGAAAAAGGAGGTAAAATTATGGTAAGCGGAATATTTCAGGGGGGAACCTTTTCCAATTTAGCATATTATTTTCAAACGTGGGGAATCATGGATTTCCTGCTGCCGTTCATTCTGGTATTTACCATTGTATATGCAGTAATGCAGAAGACTAAAATATTAGGAGACCGCAAACAGTTTAATGTAATTATCGCGTTAGTGTTAGGGTTATTGTTTGTCGTCCCGCATATCATCGGCAGTTACCCTTTAGGCTATGATCCGGTACAAGTGATGAATGAAACCCTGCCCAGCATCTCTTTAGTTTCGGTTGCGGCTATAATGCTGTTGCTGTTGATGGGCATCTTTGGAACAAACTTTTCTGCCGCTGCCGCTCCGATAATTGCGCTGATTTCCATAGGATTTGTGATTTATATCTTTGGCGCTTCACTGATGTTGTGGAACGGGCCATATGATGTGTTCTCGTGGTGGAGCCCGGAAGTAACTGAATTGATAATTATACTATTGATATTCGGAGTGATAATATGGTTCATCACTAAAGATGATAAAAGCACGGGCGAAAAAGCAATGGGCAGCTTATGGAAAGGCGTAAGCAGCCTGTTTGAAAGAGGAGGAGGAAGTAAATAGGTGCGTTAGAATTTTGGATGCAAGTAAAAAATGGCAACTTTCCTTGATGTAGGGTTATTGAACTATTTCAGCTCTATTTATCCGTTTTTGTTTGTGTTAGTTTTAGTTTATGCCCTACTTCAAAAAACCAAAGCTTTAGGAGATTCTATTGGAACTAATGCCACCATAGCCGTAGCCGCTGCGTTGATGACCATGCTCTCCAAAACACTAATAGACGTAATTAACTTTATGATACCATGGTTTGTAGTAGTAATTATCTTCTTAGTGCTGGTGATTCTGGTATTCCAGATATTTGGAGCGAAGGAAGCTGATTTAACTTCGGCGATGAAAGATAAAGCAGTATATTGGACGCTGATAGGGATCGCTTTAGTAATAATGGTCGCTGCCTTCGGCAAAGTGCTGGGGCAATCGCTGACCGAAGTCTCATTTCAACAAGGAGTTAATGCCACTAATGTCACGGGCAGCGGAGGGGTAGCTACCTCCAGTTTTGAAAGCAACATTTATGCTACTTTATTCCATCCTAAAGTCCTGGGATTGATGATAATGTTTGCCATAGCCATATTTGCGGTAGCGTTCTTGAGTGCGTGAGGATAAAATTAACTCTAAGAAAGAAAAATATAACTTAGATTAGAACTTAGACTAAAGCTCACTCCCCTTTCTTCTTCATCCCTTTGGTGATAGAAGACAGCTCTTTCACATTATCTACAAACTGGGGAACTACGTCTTTGAATACTTTTCCTACTGCTTTCAATTCCGTATCCACGTCGCCCATCTTAGTGTCGTATTCTTCTAATCTTCCCAGAACGCCCTGATGCAGCAATTTGAAATCTTCTTTCAGCTTATCCACGTCAGTTTGAATCTTCTTCAGCGCATCTTCCATCTTTTCCTTCCATTCCACAATCTTTTTCACTTCGCCGATTAATTCATCCCATTTTTCGTCTATCATCCCTTCGACGGTTTCTTCAATGCGCTCGTAAAGATTAGCATCATCCGTTGAAGCGGGTGCGGTTGGTGCTGCCGGCATGCCTCCGCCATATGCAGGATAACCCTGCCCCTGAAATCCAGCTTGTGCCGGTACGTTAAAATTGCCCATGTCCATCCCTCCTGTATCTGCTGATGCATCTGCCTGCGCAATGGCTGAATTTACCTGCTGCGGAGAATAGCCTTTCTTTCTCATCTCTTCCGCAATAAGATTATCGGTAAGCCCTTGCTCCCGCAGCTGTAATACATCAGAGACGGGATCTTTTTGTGCCGGCATCATCATCACCTTTTTTAATTAATATGATAATAATTGATAAACAATACGAAGTTTATATTTATTTCGCCGCAGATTTGCTCATGCTTCCGATTTTGGCTTCCACCGCCCGCTCTAAATCTCTCTGCGTCACAAAATTTAGAGGGTTCCATAAGTCCATATACTTCTTCAGCACCGCTACTTCTTCTATTCCTGCGGTCTGCTTCAGTTCTTTTATGATTAAGTCCATGTTCTGGCTCATCTTTTGCTGCTCGCTCTTCATTTCCATCAATTCATCATTCATGGCTTTGAGCTCTTTTTTCATCTCGTCGTTTTTCTTGACCAGATTATTCTTCAACAAGTCCATCTCCCGCAGCATATTGTTTACTTTGCTCTCTAATGCTTTCACCCATACATATAACTTGGCCGGGTCCATCCCTCCTTGCGGTTCTGCTACAGATGTATTCACTGCCATAATTAGGTATTTAAACTGCAGCCCTATAATAAAGTTATGTGATTATTTTGGAGTGGCACTAGGCTAAAATAGCCCTGCTGCCTACAAAAGTTTATAAGAATAGCCAATCTCCCCAGTACAAAAAGATGGTAGACCTGGGCAAAAACTGTTTTGAGTACGAAACTTATCATGAAGGAGAGAACAAGATACTGAAAGTCTACACTGAAAAGTGTACTTTCCCCCCTTCGATTGAGTACAATGAAGTATGCGCAGCTAAAATAGTAGATATTCTGTTAGAAGTAAGCGGAGTTACCACCATTATTCTTACTCAATTAAGAGAATATGAATACGATTATTCGCAAACCCAGCTATTGATTGAATTATCGTTATTATATAAAATGCTGAATAAAGATGAACGCTACAATTATTCACATATAGTGGTTGATCCCATGCATGAGCGTTACGTGCGAGGAAGTTATGCCCAATTTCAGAGATTACTATCTAAGCGTCTGAAAGAAGACCCGTTAGCAGCTTATGTAGAGATGAAACGATTAGAACTTCGAGAGAAACTTAAACTAAATAATCTAATCGACCAGAGACACCAGCATTCCCAGCAGCAATTTTTAGCTATAATCCAAGATGCACTGCAGAAAATAGAGCAATTAAAGATAATTCAACTGCTGATGCCCCATACCCAGGAATACAAATTGGGCGAGAGAGAGGTTTATGCTAATATTTTCCATCCCACTACCCGGCCTGATTTCATGTATACTAAATTAATCAGCGAGTTTCCTGACGGGGAGCTCGAAGAAAGTTATGACTTTGATGCTGAAGGAGATTCCTGTGAAGTAAATATTTTCTCCTTTGACGACAATGTTAAGACCCAATATCATATTACTCCTCCAGAATTTAAGTTTGATGAGCAGAGTTACGAGCTTCTCGACGATGCCAAACGCATCATGTCCGAGCATAAGCCGGGCAAGGAAGAGTTTGTCGACCCCCAGCGCATGAGAGAAGTGTTCTTTAACATCGGAAAAGATTTGTTGAACGATTTAGCTGAGCACCGCGGATTAAAACTTAAAGAAGAAGAGGTGGATAAATTAGCACGGGCACTGCTGAGATACACAATAGGATTTGGGCTTATCGAATTACTATTAGCTGATCCCAAAGTGCAGGATGTTAACATCAACTCGCCAAATGGAGAACTACCCATTTTCGTCGTGCATCAGGATTATGGAGATTGTTATACTAATGTCTATCCCACCCGATTAGAAGTGGATAGCTGGGCTACCAAGCTCAGATTAATTTCCGGAAGACCACTTGATGAAGCTAATCCGATATTAGATACGGAATTAAAAGTTAAAGGATTCAGCTCCAGAGTTTCAGCTATAACTGCTCCGTTGTCTCCGGCAGGAATGGCGTTTTCTTTCCGCCGGCATAGAGATTTCCCCTGGACTTTTCCGTTGTACATGCAGCCCAAGATAAGAATGATGAATTCACTTGCTGCCGGATTGCTAAGTTTCATTATCGATAATAACGCCGCTTTACTTATTGCTGGAACCAGGAGCAGCGGAAAATCCAGCCTGCTAGGAAGTGTTATGGTGGAGATAATGCGAAGGGTGCGCCTTATTTCGTTGGAGGACACTTTTGAACTTCCCCAAGAAGCATTACGTGAATTAGGATATAATCTAGAAGCAATGAAAGTAGCCTCGGCGTTATCATCTCCTGGTTCGGAAGTAGATGCTTCTATCGGAATAAGATCCACTTTAAGGATGGGAGATTCAGCCTTGTTTGTAGGAGAAGTTAGATCGAAAGAAGCAGTAGCACTTTTTGAAGCGATGCGGGTAGGCGCAGCCGCTAATGTAGTAGCCGGAACCATTCATGCCGATTCTCCTTATGGCATTTATGATAGGGTTGTAAACGATATCGGGGTGCCTAAAACTTCATTTAAAGCGATTGATATTATTGTAATCGCTAATCCCATCATTTCCGGATTGAAGAAATTCAAGAGAGTGCTTAGAATTACTGAAGTGAGAAAAGAATGGGATGAGGACCCATTGAAAGAAGGCGCGTTTGTAGATTTGATGGTGTATAATCCTAAAACGGATGAATTGGAATTGACTGATGACCTAATTAACGGCAATTCAGACATACTGAAAAGAATGGCGGGGAAGATAAAAGAGTTCGCCGGGAACTGGGAAGCGGTGTGGGAGAATATTCAGTTAAGGGCGGATTGCAAACAGGCCATTGTGGATTTATTCATCGAAAAACAAGATCCGACTATCCTGGAAGCAGAATTTGTAGTAAAAGCTAACGATGCGTTCAGGTTGATTTCGGACAAGATTAAAGACAAATATGGTAAACTAGACTCGAAGAAGATTTTATTTGAGTATAAAGAGTGGATGAAGAGGGAAGGGAAGAAAAGGAAGGGGTAAGCATGAGGGATAACAGTTAGGAGAATAAAAGTTTAGAGGTGCTTTATGGATAAAAAATCAGTAAAGGTGAAATGCAGTTTCTGCGGCAAAGAAATAGAATGCCCGGAAGATATGTTGGAAGGTGTGGAAAAGCATGCCTGTTTTGAGTGTTTTGATAACAAAAAAGAAGAATTCTCAAAAATGTCCGAAGAAGAAATCGGAAAAATCCATGTGGACATGCCTTTGGGAGAATTAAATGAGAAAATGGCAGAAGATCTTGCTGATGAATTAGTCGAGCAGGAATTCTCAAAAGTGTGGTCAGACTTAAAAGACGATTTAAAAGAAAACTCTAAGAGAGAATTAGCAGAGGAGATGTTCTGGCAGGGAGCGTGTATGGCCGCGGAAACTGTTCTGGAAACGCTAAGGCAGAACGCAAAGGAGAGTATGGAAGATGAAGGAGAAGATGAAGAAAACGCAGAAGATGAAGCAAATGATGATGGAGGGGGTGATGAAGAAGATAATAGCAAATCTCGTTAATTATGGAACTTGTCGAGATTTGCTAGTATAGTAAATTGCATGGCATAATGTTCCATTATTTTTGCAATTTACTATAATAAGGATATACTAATGGGGGGATAGGATTATTCTTCTTTTCTGCGATTAATTGTTAGCCCGATTCCAGCAGCAGCTAAATTACCCTTTTCAAAAATCATCATCCCCTCTCCCAGCGAGTAAAGAAATTGCCGGAAAACTAGCTATAAAACCCCCTCCACCCTCCCTCTGAGCTTTTTAGGATACCTCCAGAGATATTTCTTTAACTTATCTCTATCAACTCTCTTAGCCAGCGCTTTTAAGACAGAATCATCAATCTTTTCATTAAACACAACAAAATCGATCAGCGTTTTTTCCAAGTCAGAGTAGGGCAGATAAAAACTTTCTTCTCTGGCCAGCTCAAAACCGAAGAAATACTTCCTGCTGATATTTCTTACTAGAATATTTGTTCCCAAGACTTGCCGGAGCCCTCTTCTAACTTTTTTTGTAGTTAAGATTATGGGTATGGTCTCCTGCTCCCACAACCCATAGTAACTTAGAGCACTTTGCAAGCCCAAATAAGCGGGCTGAAACCCAAAAACAGCCAAAGAGCTTTCATTATGCTGGGAGTAATATCCTTTTCCGACTTTATGGATTTTGTCTTTCTTCAACAGATTAGAAACCATTAGTTTAGCATAATTGCTCCTACTTTTACCTTTGCCGGATCGAATTATTCTTGCAATAGACTTAAAATCTACTACCGGGCTTTTTTCAAACAGGCGTTCAATCTGAGCTAAGTGGATTCTTGTTCCCATTTTTGGTGGATATATATTAACATCTCTTGAGCTGAGGGCACTATCCCTTCCAGCAGGATGGCTTTAAGATTTTCTTCATCTACAGGCTGTTTATAGTTTTTAATGAATGCTGCCATCTCTTTAATTTGTTTTAAATCTTTAACGCTCTTTAATAAAAAGAAAATATCCCACAAGTCTCTTACTTTGAATCGTTTTAGGTAAGTATTGATTTTTTCAGCCAAGAATGCTTCTGGAGTTAAACTGTAGATGGAGATAAAATTGCCATCAGACTGTTCATAATCGCAGATAACTCCGGGAATATCTTGAAAAGTTGCTTCTAGTCGGACTGAGGTTCGAGCCAGCTCTAATTCAGAATAAATGCTTCGGTCGGAGATTTTTTTCTTTTTTATTTCAAAACCACCTTTCTTTAAGTTTTCAAACAATTGTTCTATCTTTTCTTTGTCTTTAGGAAGATAAAAGTCTAAATCTTCTGAGAACCTCTTGCCTGAGTAGCACCGCCAGATGGCTGTCCCTCCATGTAAAACTGCCTTATTAAAGACAGAATAAACTTCTTTGACGATTAAGTCCTGAGCTGAAGCTATCTTGCGGTGGACTTCTCTTTTCAATCTTATTTGCAAAGGTATTTGTTCCATGTTGTGCTTATTTGGTTAATTATATGGTTAACAAAAGTTATGTATTTATATATCTTTCGTTAATTATAATACTGTGGTGATATTGTGGACAACATTTCATAATTCAGGATAGATGTGGACATCAACTTTTCACCCCGCTCTTTGTTTCTTCCTATTTTTTCATCCCCACCCACTTCCTCTTCAACTTCAAAGCAGTTATTTCACCCACTTCCTCTTCAGCTCCCTAAACTTATCTTTCTCAATACTCTCCCTAATCTCCCGCATCATCCGAGCAAAGAAATACAGATTGTGATATGTAGCCAAAGTATAAGACAATAATTCTTCGGCTTTGAATAAATGATGCAGATAAGCCCGGGAGAAATTCTGGCAGACATAACAATCACAATGTCCATCTAATGGCTTTTTATCTGATTTAAATTTAGAGGTAGTAATCCTGTATCTAAACTTATTCTCCGGCTTTCCTCCGGATTCCGGCCGGATATAAATATAACCAACTCTCGCCAATCGGGTGGGAAGAACACAATCAAACGTATCCATTCCCATTTCTACATAAGTAAAGATGTCCTCTACTGCTCCAATGCCCAGCAGGTGTTTTGGTTTACCCGGTGGCAAAAACTTAAGCGTATGCTCCACAATCTTCCTGCTTTCGTCTTTAGGATCGCCGAAAATACTGCCTATGCCGATAGCATCAAACCCCAGTGAAGAGATAAACTTCGCACTTTTTTGGCGCAGCTCTAAAAATCTTCCTCCTTGCACAATACCATAAAGCGCTTGTTTCTTATCTTTATTCAACCTTTTGAACTCTCTCAAACTTCTTACTGCCCAGGCATGGGTCCTCTCCAGAGATTTCTTAGTAGTCTCGTAATCAGCATTAAGAGCCAGGCACTGGTCAAAAGCAAAAATCAAGTCTGCACCTAATTTTCGTTGGATCTGCATCGATTTTTCTGGGGTAAAAATATGTTTAGAAGCATCAATATGTGATTTGAAGGTAACACCATCATCATTCACTTCGCATAAGCCGTTTTTCAAGCTGAACACCTGAAATCCTCCAGAATCGGTAAACAAAGGCTTGTTCCAGGCCATGAACTTCTGCAGCCCGCCCATTTTTTTAACGAGAGCTGCTCCCGGGCGGAGATAGAGATGGTAAGTATTGCACAAGACCGCTTCAAATCCGATTTCTTCCAATTGTATCGGAGTGAGCGCTTTAACGGTGGCTTGGGTAGCTACTGGAATAAAAGCAGGTGTATTTATCTTTCCGTGAGAAGTGCTAATGATGCCAGTACGCGCCTGGCTGTTTTGAGCTTTATGTTTAATTCTAAAATTGAACATGATACTTCTAGAAAATATAGGTTATTATTAAAGTTACTCTAAGAAAATTTAGCGGGAATGGTGTGTAAGAAAATGCTAACTATGCTATTTATTCAAAATCAGCTATTTTTGTTCTTAGTTCAAAATCAAACTGCGCCATGAACTTCTTGGCCAACTGCGGATTCTTTTCTGCAATTAATTCGTGCACATCTTTGCTGAAGCAGTGCGCGCATAAGCCTACGCGTTTATGGCAGAACAAGCACAATGTTTCCCCCATAGTGTTAATTCCTTGAATCAGCTTAGCCAATTTAGGTGAATCTTCAGCTACTGCCGTTCTCATCTGTTCTGCCAGACACTCCGAGCAGATCGGGTTAGTCACAATTTCATCGCATTCCATACAGCGATTAAACATTGCTCTCATGGTATCACCTCTTTTAATTGAACTAAAATTACTACTGGATTAAAAACACTGCTAATATATGATACAGAACTATTTTCCAGGTTAGCAAAAAATTTTGGGCACACTTGGACTTAAAAAATCCCCCCCTTATATTGAAAATTAGCAGGATGGCACTGTGGAAAATCGAACAACGCTATAAAAAATGGGGAGAAGGCAGTCTTAAAGACCGTAAGCTGGCTTTCAGGTGCTAGCAGCTGCCTCATTTTTTGCTGGAGGAACCCATCAGGATAATGCTAATTGAAATTTAGAGAAAAAGCTTCGGAGATACTGTTGAAGTGAAAAAGTTTAAATCTTAACTGATATTTCTTAGATTATGCCCACTCCAATCCTGTTCAAACCTGAAAACTCCAAACTTCGCTGTCTTGCCTGTCACCATAAATGCTTGATTGCAGAAGGAAAGAGAGGCATCTGTGGGGTGAGAGAAAATCAGCAGGGAGAACTAAAACTCTTAGTGCATTCTAAAGTCGTAGCCAAACATATTGACCCCATCGAGAAAAAGCCGCTTTACCATTTTCTCCCGGGAACAGAAATCTTTTCTATCGGAACGGTGGGATGCAATTTCAGATGCCTTAACTGTCAGAATTGGGGCATTTCTCAGGAGAGAGGAATCCTCGGAACACCATTATCACCAGAGCAGGCTGCGCAGGAAGCTTCTCCCTATCCTAGCCTTGCCTACACTTACAACGAGCCGACCATATTTCTGGAATATGCTAAAGATATTGCTAAACTAACCCCCAACAAAAAGCATGTATTCGTGACTAATGGCTACTTCTCCGACGAAGCGTTGAAAGCTATGGACTTTGTGGATGCTCTTAATATTGATTTGAAAAGCTTCAATCCACAATTCTACCTAAAGAACTGCGGAGCCAAGCTTCAGCCGGTTCTAGATAACGTCAAGAAATGCAAAGCGTTAGGCAAATGGGTAGAGATAACCACCCTGTTAATTCCGGGAGAAAACGATTCAGAAGAAGAACTGCGGGAAATTGCCGGATTTCTGGCTAGCATTGACAAAGAGATGCCCTGGCATATTTCTGGGTTCCATCCTGATTTTAAGATGCAGGATAAGCACAGTACTTCTTTTGCTTCTTTGAAGAGAGCCCATGATATTGGTAAAGAAGCAGGATTGGCTTATGTTTATCTGGGAAATGTGCTTAATGAAGAATACAGTAATACTTGCTGTCCGCAGTGTAAGAGAGTATTGATTAGGAGAAAAGGATATAATGTGAAAGTAGAGGGATTAGTTAATGGAAAATGCAAGTATTGCGGGAAGGAGATTAAAGGGGTGTGGGGATAGAAACATTTAAATAGTTCAACGGTTAAACAGTTTAACATAACCGATGGAGGTAGGATACCATGGAAACTGATCTTGTAAAAATGAGCCCAAAGGGGCAATTAGTCGTTCCTCAGGATATAAGAATGGAAGAAGGTTTTGCTGCCGGAGATAGATTTGTTCCATTTCCTGTGAAAGGGGGAATATTGTTTAAAAAAGTGAAAATGCCTGATGTAAAAGCAGAATTCCAGAAATTGTCTCAGGAGATTGCGAAACAATTCCAGAAGCAAAAAGTATCTCCAGAAGATGTAAGTGAGGCAGTGAAATGGGCAAGACGAAAGTCTTCTTAGACACAAACATTCTTATCTCTGCTCTGGGCTGGAAAGGAAAACCAGAGTTATTTTTGAGAAGTGTTTGCATGGTGAATTAGAGTTAATCACCTCTCCAAATCAAATTGATGAGCTAAAGCGAGTAATGGACTACCCAAAATTCAACATTACTGAAGAGCAAAAAACAACATTCATCTCCATAATTCTTGAAATTGCAACTATGGTTGAGATCCTGGGAAAGGTAAAAGTTATTACGGAAGACCCAGATGATAATGCCATGCTGGAAACAGCGGTCGTTGGAAATGTTGATTACATAATTAGCGGTGATCCCCATTTATTAGAATTAAAAGAATTTGCAAAAGTGAAGATTGTTACTGCCAGCGAATTTTTGGGAATTTAATACGGCTCCGTCTATAAATAATTAAGATTGTTCTTCACTTTACCAGAGAAAGCTTAGCTAGAATTGCCGGTAACTCTTTTATACATTTCTTTTTAAATGATTCCCATTCCTGTATAGCGGGAACAACCGGAATTTGGAAGAAAGAAGCAAAAAAAGTGCCGCTTTCTTTTTCAAAATGTGCTATATTAGCATCTATTTTTACCACAACTTCAAGAAGTAATCTGTCTTGGAGAACTTTATTACTAAACCCGCGTTTTCTCAAGTTTTGAACCAGCTGATTAGGGTCAGGACTCTTCAGCTTAAGCAACTCCTCTCCAATAGCTTTCCCAAATCGCAATCTTTCTAAAATCATTTAGATTATTAAATTTCTTTTTATTTAAATACTTTTCTATGCTATGTCGTTTAATTTCAAAGTTGAGATTAACTTCAGGAATATATCTTAGTTTAATCCGGCTCTTTCCAGAAATAATTGAAATACCGCATGAAACTCTCTTTAATCTCTTCTGACTCAATCACCACCGCAAAAGATTGCTTGCTCCAAAGCACTTGTGCAACTTTGTTGCCGAAGAGGATTATGACCATTGGAGAAGATAAGTTCTTGGGCAGCTGGCAGTATTTGTAAAATGATTTTTTGTGTTTAGCCAAATCATTGGGCTTGAAATCTTCCAGAGAGGTTCCATAATCCACCAAGTCGTACATAAACTTCTTCAATTCTATCCTTTTCTTGGTCCAGCGCTTAAACCAATAATGCATTTCTTCTGAGCATTGCTCTACTCCGCTATTCCCGCCAATCCAGTAGGTTGCAGGACAATTGAGAGCCTCATTAAGCAAAGATTTCAGAGCTTCATTTCCCCGCAATACTTCTGCTCTGATTTCCGGCCGGGAATAATTATACAGGGATTCTATCTGTGGCAGCTTATTCTTTAGGTCAGAAAGCTTTTCCTCTTTCTTTTGGATTTCTTCTTTCAATTTGTTGGGATGAGTGCATTGGTAAACTTTCCCACCTTTGCTTTGAGTATAGGAGATTAGCCCTTTTTCCATCAGCCGGTCCAAAATATCATAGATGTTCCGGCGGTCTAAGCTTACTTTTTCCTGGATATGGTTCAGCGTAGCTATTCCTAACTCTAAAACTGCCGTATATACCTGAATCTGCCCCGGAGAAAGGTCAAGCTGTGATAGTTCTGGAAGTTCCATCTTCTGAGGAAAGTTAAGCTTATTTATATATTTTATGGTTGTGTAGGCTACCACATTAATTAAAATAGTAGTCCCACCATTCAGTTACTATTAAATAAAAAACAGCCGCCCGGGCTTAAAACGGGGAGATGAAGAAAAATGGAAAAAAGAACCAAGTTTTTTTTAAAACGAGAAGGTGAGTATCGCCCGGGTAGGTTTAGCTGGTACGATGGTGGTGAAACACATAGGTACACAATACAAGAAGCAGAATCTTTACTTGAGATTTTAAGACACTTGCGTGGGGAAGGCGCAGAAATTGAAGAAGGGGATATAATCGCTCAGTTGGGAATTCATCCCCCCATCCACACGCGCCAACAGGGTTTTTCATATGACTTAGACCACTATGCTTATATAAATGCAGTGGGAAGAGGTTTGGACAAGATGGGAAGACCGCATTTATATCCCAGCTGTCTTTGTGGTTCGGGGTTCCGTTCTGTAGAAGAAGCATTAAAGTCCAAGGATAGGAAACAGTCATTAATCCTTCCGGCTACTTCTGAACTCGAGGTATATGAGTTTACTGCCGGAAAAATAAAAACTGAGAGAACCATTTTGACATTGGATGAGGAATTAACACTACGAGCCAGCGATCGAGTATATGTCCCAGAATACTTTGTTATATTCGACATGTCAAAAAAGTGGAGGGAATAACAATGACCAAACCAAAAATCCTCATCGGAGACGACCAGTTGGATGACTCAGCTCAAGGGAGAGATTTACGAACTCTCTTTGAGTTAGTCTACAGGCAACAGCTGCAGCCGTTTGAACTAGCTTACACTGCTGATCCTGAACGGTTCGTAGAGTTAGCCAGCAGTGGAGAATATCACGTGCTGATGATTGATTTGCGCTGGGGCTCGGACTTGCCTACCGAAGGTTACTCTATCTTGGATAAAGTCAGGGAATACGCTCCGGTAAGAGTGCTTTGGACCAGTGAAAGTGAAGAAGCAAGGATGAAAGGATATGAGCATGGAGCTACTCATTGCATTGGCAAGAGGCCTGCGCCAGAGGAGTTAGAGCAGATACTTTCTGGTTAATGAGAATGGAAGATTACAATATTTTTCCCATTAACTTTTGCTGTTGAGAAAGGTTAGCTGCTACCTTCTCAATCTACTTTATTTAGATCTACTCCCTTTGGCATTTACGTTTATTGCTTAGAAGATCTTTACAGTAATAATCCTCTAATTTAACCACATCCCCTTTAGCACCAACCATTGTTATTACGAACGTATCCCTATCCGGTCTTCCGGTGATATAAATTGGTTCTACATCTCCATCGGAGATTTCTGATCGGATCAACGCTGCTGCTTGAACATCGTTCTCTGAATGGCCTAAGCTGTATGCCAAAACACATTTTCCCTCTACCTCTAAAAGAGCAGTTAAACTCCCGCCAGAACCGCCAGTAACACTTATTGGTACTCCTTTAATGGTTTGATATTCCTGGCATCGGTCGCGATATTCTTGAGGATAGCGTGAGTACTCGACACAGGGATTATTCTCACAACTACTCAAACCTAATACTAACGCTCCAATTCCTAAAGCTTGGCTAATTTTCATTGTTCTGCTTCTCCCCGGTGCTACCTTTCTAAAATACTCTCTAAAAAAGTTCACGATTGCCTCCTGCACCTGCTTGGAAGTGGGAGAATACTCACTGACAATGCCGTTTTTTTCCATAGAGTAAATCAAACTTTCTAAAGGAAGCATATATTTTCTTTTTCCCGTTAAATCAAAACCATCTCGAGCATGTCGATCCCCTAAGACAACAGAGCCAGCAGGAATAGCTGAACTATTTTCAGCCACTATTGCCTCCATGCCCGCTGCCTGGATCCACTGGGTTACTGTGTCTAAAGCCAATCGGTCAGATTCTTCTTCACTATATAGTTTTGTCTCAGGATAACGTTTACACTGTCTTTCATAATGCCATTTATCGTGAAAGCTGTCGAAAGGCTCATGGCTCGCAATGCACTGCGCCAATACATACATTTTAGTGCATCCTTCATGTTTTGCAATTTCTCGAAGCAGAGGTACGACTGCTTCACCAGTCTTTGCAACTAGCTCGGTATCAGATAGGGAATAATACATTTCAGACTCCATTTCATACCTTTGTTTACTACGGTCTTCTTTTCCACCAGTCAAAGGGGGAACCATAGCATTACTGTATATCCTTTGGTTAATTAAACGCTTAGATGCCTCGTCCCCCACATAATCTAAAATAAATGTTTCTGTAAAGGGAACTTCATTTTTTACAGTTCTCATAAAGCGTAGTGAAGGGAAGTGAAAAGTCTCATCAGTTATCCATACTGCATATTCTTTAGATAATGCTTCAGCTAGTGTGGAAGGATAATCTGCCTCTGCTTTGGGTAACTCTTCTCCTCGAGGGAGAACAAAGCGTTCTACTGTCAGCCCTTCTTCTCGAGCAACCTCTTCCAGTCGGGGGACTAAAGCATGGTAAACATCATTGTCCCGATAAGTGAATAATATTCTTTTTGGTTGGTTTTCCATTTTATTCTTCCCCCATTTATTTTAACTCTAACTCGTATGTTAGACCTTCGTTTCCAGTTTCATCTACCCAAGCTACTTTAACCCTAGCAGGTTCCAGAGGTTGCACCCCTACAAATCTATACGGTCGTAGATGTGTTTTGTCATACGAAGGATTATAATAGTCTCTGGTTAGAATTTTTTCTGTTTCGAGTTGTTTAATTTCTCGTTCACTTCCTTTTGGCCGATAGTATACGGATAACCATTCTTTAAACCCGACTCCGCTATGGCATCCAGCCTCAGCAGACCAGCTATCTTCTTTCCATTTTGCTACCACAACTCGATATTCATCTGTTTCACAATATTCTAAATCCTGGGGAGCACCATCCCAATACGAACCCCACGCTCCACCTTTGTTTCGCTTCAATTTCTCCCTAACTCCGGGTAAATGAATTTCAGCATCATTCAATTTTTCTTCCAAAGACATTTTTGTATTCATTTTTTATTCCTCCTCCTTTTTTACAGAAAGGATTAACCGTATTTTAATTGATTATACGGTAGTAGTAACTGGTCACTTTATTAATATTTATAACCACAATTGTGACTACTGATAGAAAGATTTAAATAGAACCAACAATTTAACCTAAAACATGGACACTTCCATCTTGGAAGATATTGGTTTAACCGGAGCAGAGATTAAAGTATTCTTGACTTTATTAGAACTGGGCTCCTCAACTGCCGGAAAAGTAGTAGAAAAATCCAGTCTGCAAAATGCGGTTGTTCACAGAGCGTTCCATTCTTTAATTGAAAAAGGCTTAATTACTTATATCATTGAAGGCAAAATCAGGCATTATCAAGCCATTGAGCCGAAATTACTGCTAAATTTCTTAGACGAAAAGAAAGCCCGGCTGGAAAAGATCCTTCCAGAATTGGAAATTAAAAGAAAGCTGGCGAAAGAAAAGCCTTCTGCCACCATTTTTCAGGGGATTAGGGGAATCAAAGAACTGCTTAATCTCATGCTGGACACTAATTCTAAAGAGTATTTCGCCTATGGCGGACCACAGAAAGCTCATGAGTTGTTAGGAGATTTTTTCTGGGAAGCTTTTCACAAAAAGAGAATTGAGAAAAAGATTAAAGCAAAATTAATCTTTCATTCCTCTTTACAATGGTGGGCTAAGAAACTAAATAAATTTCCCTTAACTGTGGTAAGAACCACTCCAAAAGATTTTGAAGAATTAACTGAAACCATTATTTGTGGAAAAAGAGTAGCCATAATAATCTATTTAGATCAGCCCTTTGGCTTTTTAATCGAAGAGCCTTTAGCTGCAAATTCCTACAAGAAATTCTTTAAATTAATCTGGTGATTACTTTAGGAATATTTGTTTAGTCGCTTCTTGCAGCCCGCCAGAGGTGATTTGCAAACTGCTCCCAATCATTTTTCCTCAGAAAGGCAACGTATCCTTTCCCTTTAACTACCACACTTATTTCACAGAAACCTCCACTTTCTATGGGCGGATCTTGTACAAGTAAAGTTACTCTTTCAAATTTCATTTTTCTGGCCGTTGGTCTTAGCATGATTGACACCTCTTTTTTATAGTTAATTAATACTATCTAAAATCTTAAATGTTGCAGTTTGAACATAACTCGGAGACCACCCTCGAGCACTCAGCTCTTTGGTTAAGATTGCTTTTTCTTCTTTGATTAGACTAATAATTTTATTGATCTTTTTTTCCATTGCAGTTAGGAAATCGTTACCTTTTTTGGATGAGGCCGATAATTTTCGCTCTCGTTCAAAAAAAGACTTCTTAAAAGAGTTAATAGTGTTAAATACACCCAACAAATGATTGAGATAATTTTCAAGCAACTCTTTAAACTTAATGCTCTCAAAACCTTTGCTTTTCATATATTCAGCTTTCTCAGTCAGCAAATTTATCAGAACAGAACTATTAGAAAGTAAACTAAAGAGAGGGTGCGTTGTATCGCGTATCCCTTGGAACTGGTGCGCATAATTCTGGTATAAGCCCGTTAGCTCCCTTAGCAGAATGAGTATACTTAAATCTTTTTTACTTAGCTTATCTAAAAATTTGTTTTCAAAGTTCATTTGATTTACCTAAGCGGCTAAATGGGAACTGATTTATATATTTTACTGCTCCATACTCATACTTTCCAGTTAGTTTTTTATATTCCTTCTGTTTATTCCACTGAATTACCTTAAAAACATGAATAAACAAGAACTTATCCAAAAATTGCAGGACATTGAATGGCAGGACTTTGAAGTAAAAGAAGCAAGAGCAGAAATTCCGAAGAATGTTTGGGAAACAGTAAGTGGTTTTAGCAACACCTCTGGGGGCTGGATTATCTTTGGCGTTTCTAAGCGAGGTAAAGAATATGAAGTTTTAGGAGTAGATAATCCAGAAAAGATAGAGCAGGATTTCTTATCAATTTTAAGAGGAGAAAAGTTTAACCGGAAACTCTCTGCAAAATCAAAGAAATACACCTTTGATAAAAAAACGGTGCTTGGTTTCCATATCCCCTCGGTTTATCCCAAAGACAAGCCAATTTATTATAATTCTCCATCAAACACTTTTATTAGAACCGGCAGCGGGGATCAAAGAGCAACTAAAGAAGAAATTGATGCGATGTACCGCAATTCTTCGTTCGATAAAAAAGATGAGCAATTGACCTCTTTTTCATGCGAGGATTTAGACCAAGACACTTTGGGTAGGTACAGGACATATCTTAAAACTATTGAACCAACCCATCGCTACAATAATGTTTCTGCAAAGAAGATGCTGGAACTGATGCAGGTAGTAGTTAAAGGAAAAGTAACTGTGGGTGGAGTTTTAGTATTTGGTACCAGTGAAGCAGTTAATCAAGTTATCTCTGATTTTCGGATAGAGTATCTTGAGGTAAGCGGCACCTCCTTTGCGAATGCTTCTGACCGGTATGAATATAGAATGCCAGTTCAGAAGAATTTGTATGAATATTATTTTTCATTATCGGATAAATTATTGAAGCATATCAACATCCCTTTTAAGCTGAAAAATTTTTCTCGTGATGAGAACCCGCCCCAAATTATTGCTATCAGGGAAGCATTAGTTAATTTATTGATGCATACAGATTATTTTTCTAATGCAAAGCCACGGATAAGAGTCCTTTCGGATAGAATTGAATTCTTTAATCCGGGCTCATTACCCAAAGATATCAAGTTTATCCTTAAAGAAGAATTTTCCATGCCCAGAAACAACGTGATAGCCAGAATTTTCCGGACTATCAGGTTGTCAGAGAACATCGGTTCCGGCTTTTACAAGATGTTTTCTGGATGGTTGTCGTATTACGCAAAGAAACCTGTAGTTGAAGGCGACTTTGATTATTATAAGATAACTTTCTATTTAGAGAGAAAAATGTTTGGGGACGGAGAAAAAGACGGTGTAAAAGACGGTGTACCACTTACTTCTAACCAGCAAAAGATACCAGTAGGCTCTTTAGAAATCATCCAGAAAAAAGTAGAAAACGTGGTGCAAACGTGGAGTAAACGTGGAGTAAACGTGGGGGAAACAGAAGAGATAATTCTAAAGCAAATTATCATAAATCCGCATGTACGCATTGCTTTAATCTCCCGCACTTTAAAATTATCTCGGCGTACCATTGAAGATGCGGTTGCCAGGCTCAAATCAAAAGGCATTTTGAAGAGAATCGGCCCCGACAAAGGAGGACACTGGGAAGTAAAATGACCCGCCCACCCGCCGTCGCCGGAGTGTTTTATCCCCAGAAAGCTGAGGAGCTAAAACAGATGATTGGCTCTTTCTTACAGCAAGCAGAAGAGACTAAACTGAAAGGAAAGCTGAAAGCTTTGATTGTTCCTCATGCTGGCTACATCTATTCCGGAATTGTGGCTGCACAAGGATACAAATTACTGGAAAAACAGAAACACTCATTCAAAAAAGTAATTCTGCTTGGTCCATCACATTATGTGACTTTCTATGGAGCAGCTATTGCTGATGAAGATTTCTTAACACCATTTGGAAAAGTAAAGTGTGGAGATGCAACCAAATGGATCAAAGAAGGACTAATTGAAATCTCTCCTGAAGCACATTCTCAAGAACACAGCTTAGAAGTGCAGCTGCCATTTCTGCAAGAGACTTTGAAAGAATTTGAATTGTATGCCTTAGTTATTGGAACAGTAAACGAAGCTAAATTAGCCAAGTTTATTTCCGAGAAATTAGACGATGATACTTTAGTGATAGTAAGCTCTGATTTGAGCCACTACCTGGAATATGGCAAAGCCGTTCTAAAAGATAACCAAACCATTAGTAATATCTTAAAAGGCGATGCTGCTGATTTGGATGCCTGCGGCAGAACTCCCATTAAAGTGCTGATGCATCTGGCAGAACTGAAAGGCTGGAAGCCGCAATTGATTGACTACCGCAATTCCGGAGATACGGCTGGGGATAAAAGTAGGGTGGTGGGGTATGGGTGTACTGCTTATGTAGAATTAAACACCTCTTAATCACTCTCCTGCATATAATCAACTACGATATTAATTATCTTTTTTACGGTTTCACTGCAATTCTTGAATGCAATTAGCTCTAAAGCTTCGCTGCCGTATTTCCGGAGTATATCACTGATTAAAGCATGGATAAAAGATTGAGTGGCAGAATCAATCCCCTTAAAATCTAAAATAACTTCTTGCTTCTTTTCCAGAGCGGGAATTATCTTTTCCAACCTTATTTTTTTAGCTAGCTCTTTATTCTCTGCAAAGCTGCCCACTAATGAAAGTAATTTTATCTGAATCATATGAATCTCGCCCTCCGATACCGAGCTTTTTTACGCTCTTTAACTGACTTTATCACAGTTTCCCAAATCAAATCCAATAAAGAAGTGAACTCTTCTGTAGCCTTAAGAGAAATATCCATCCCCACTACTGTCCCCTGCCAAAAGGGCAGGTTTTCACCGTGAGAATGCTTATCCTGAAAAGGGTCCCCAAATAATTTAATTGTTTTAGTTGGAGGGCTTTTTAATAGCTTGTACAGGGCATCACCGCTATAAACCACCAAAAAATCACGATTGGTTTTGGCAATGGATTTAATAAAGAATAAGCCTGCTCCGGCATTAAGTTCAGTTCCGCCCTCTTTCCAGGTTGTCCCGGTTATCCCCGGAGTTAAAGCTAACCGAATTGCTTCTAGATGGGTTGAAGCTGGATGCGATTGGTTAATAGTGTACTTGATCCCTAACCCGGCATCAGCAACGCCAATCCTAATCGTATTGCTCTTTTTATAATATTGGGCAGAAACAATAGCCCCGGTCTTAGATTGGGCATGTTCTAAAACATTCCTTACCAATTCGCTGATGACATATTTTAGGGGTGCAGCGTGTTTGGGCTCAAGATGCAGAAGCGGAACCATTTCCGTGATAAAGTTAGTCAATTCTGCAGAGTTGGTAATCTTAGTCAGGGGAATAAATCTGCCGGCAGGCTCATGCTCATGTATCGGCTTTATTCCAGAGCGAATTTTTAAGAGCTTAAATAAGCCCATTCGCTTCAGATAATGTTTTGAGGCTGCCTCCAGTTTTTCACAGTAAATTTGTTCTGGTTTGAGAGATAGCCCTAAGGCTGCAACCATAGACAGAACCATCGGATGCAGGGAAATCCATTTTTTGTTGGCAGTTATCTCTAATTTTGAGCGGTTTTGAGGGTTAAATCCCCGTAAAAAAGGGTCAATATTGCCTAAAAAGGCGCTGTTCGGCAGGTGGATCTTCATCCTTACCGGGAATTGGCTTTTATTTATAAATGTTGCTATTTCTACCGGGATTCCCGGGAAAGGGTAGGATTATAGCGGTTTCCCGGGGAAGGAAGTGAATTTAGAAGGTTTACCGCAATTCCGGAGACACGCCCGGGGATAAAAGTAGGGTGGTGGGGTATGTAGCGATGGCTTATGTGAGATAATCCGCCTCTTAATCTATAGTGCCGGACAAAAATAAAAGTTAATCCAAAAAATTAAACTTGAAACTAATCGCAGAACTCCCCGGATGCTTTAGTGGTGCTTCACTTTGCTAAAATATTACGCACAAACCGCCCAATTTTCTCTGCTGCTTGAACTGCAGTTAACTTTGTAGTGTCCACCACCAAATCATAATTCTTCAGGTCGAAATAATTCACTCCATAATACTGCCGGTAACGCTTAGTCTCCGATTCTTTTCTGCGTTTAATGTTTTCTAGCGTTTTCTTTAAAGTAGTATTATACTTTTCATCTGCTCTTCTTTCGGCAAAGATTCTTCGGGCAGCTTCTTCATCAGTTACGTCTAAGAATACTTTTACTGAATGGGGAATGAAATGCCAGCCTAATCGGGCATCAATGATAAAATTGTCTTCTTTTTTGCCTAAGCGGATCTGCCGTTCATCTAACTCTTTATCTACAGAAGGATCTTTTTCAGCCAGTTTGCTTAATTCTAATAAGGTCAGGTCCCTTTTAATGGCGATTTCGCGCATAAAATCTCCGGTAGAATAATGTTTCAAGTTTAATTTCTGGGCGACAAGCTTAGCCACGGTGCTTTTACCTGAGCCTAACGCTCCGGAGATAGTGATGATCATATCGCTAAGGAAATGGTTCTAGTTAAAAAAGCTAACGGATTTTCTCATACTCACTTTTCTTCAAATCGCCCAAGTAATTCTTCAGCCATTGTTTAGTCCAGAATACTGCTGACTTAGATAATCCCCATTGCTGATACCGGCGCATAGATGTTGTGAGGTGAGTATTAATGCACACAAATTCTTTCTGGGTAGCCCGCTTCAATTTAATGATCAGCTTGCGGTGCTCTTTTACAATAAGAGCTGAATCGTAACCATTAACTTTATCAAAATCTCCTCTCCTGCAGATTAACGCTCCGCTGCAGCCTTCATACAATCCGGTAGATAGGTAAAAATTCTTCAATCCTAGTGCCAGATTAAACTTAAGTGAGGGGGTGCCAGGCTTCGCTTTAGTTGTCGCAGCGTAATGATTATCCATAAATTGTTCATTTATCTTGCTCAGTGCATCTTGCTCTAAAGTGGAATCGGCATCCAAGAACAATAAAACGCTTCCACTGGCCTTGCTTGCACCAATGTTTCGAGCTTTGCTTACGTTAGCCTCCGGGAAAGAAATTACAGTAGTATTTTCCCCTTCATGCTGTTTAGCAATAGATTCAGTATTATCCGTACATCCATTGCACACTACGATAGTCTCATAATCATTAAACTCCTGTTGTTTAAGGCTGTTTAAAGTAGCTTCGATGTACTTCTCCTCATTACACGCAGGGATAACTACCGAGATGGTTGGCATTTTTAGGTCTTTTTTTAGTGTTGTTTTTATACTTTTACTCTTTTAAACTTTGACTGCTCTTCCTTTTCTAACGATTAACTCAGCCACTTCAGTGAATATTTCAGTTTCGTCTCCTACGCTGAATGGCCCATATACTTTCATGTCTTTCCACACAAAGCTGGGCACCGGCTGAATGAATTTGATTTTAGTTTTCTTGGCTTCTGGTAAAGGGGTTGGTGGTTCTGCTGGTTTTAATGGTCCAGATGGAACTTCAAGTAATTTCTGTGGTTCTGGTGTGGGCTCAGTTAGTTTATTCTGAGTAGTACTGCTCGTATTAACCGGCGGTGATGTATCTTCATATGCTTCTATACCAACATCAGCCAATTTTCTTTGCACAGTTAATCCGACTATCTCCGGAATTTCTCCTTTGAAAATGTTGAACAAGATACCTCTTCGGAATTCATCTAAATTTGCTAGAGTTCTTAGATAGAATTCTTTCTCTTCTGGCAGCATGGAGCTGGTGTCTATGATTTCTGAGCCGGTTCTGCTTTTATTCAGGGCGATATCAATTATTTTCTTCTCCCGCTTCTCATATAGCTCTTTAAGAATCCGGCGGATGCTTCTTAATTCATATTCCATCTTATCCACTTCTCCGGAGGAGAACAGATCTTTGTCACTTTTCCGCTTTTCCAGGAAAGAAACTTTTTCTTTAAAGTAATTAACGATATCCACATAGATAGATGAATCTAACTTCTGTAAATCCTCTCTTTTCTTCTCATTTCTGAGAATATCGTACAACGTTTCCAGAGTAATGCGTATGTTTTCCATCTCTTTTAGAGTAAAAACCATCGCCAATTGGTAAACTTGAAAGATAGTTTTTACTAATTTTTATCCCATAGTTTCATCTTGAGCCCCCAATTTTAAGCGCAGGGCATTGATTTTGATGAAGCCGCTGGCATCAGTCTGGTCATATCCTCCAGATTTATCCATGCTGGCAATGTTTTGGTCATACAAAGATTTCTTAGATTCACGCCCGGTAACATAAGCGTTGCTTTTGTACAGAGTCAAATACACTTTTCCCTCCACATTTTCCTGGCTTTTATTTATCGCTGCCATTAAAAATTCAAATTCCGGGCTGAACCAAAATCCATTGTAAATTAATTCCGCTATTTTTGGCTTAGCAATTTCAATATGTTTCTGGGCAATTAATGGCCTGGCCAGAGAAGTTCCCAGCAGGTATTTCCCTTCGTAAACAGCATTGGCTTTTAACGCTTGGAAAATATATTTGCTAACAAATTCCTCTTTTAAATCTTCCACATATACTTTGCTGGCTCCGATAGCCAACGCTTTTGACTTTGCCTGAACAAAATCTTCTTTCTGCCCCACATCAGCGATATAACAGACCACTTCGTAGCCTTTCTCTAATAGCCATTTCAGTATTACAGAAGTATCTAATCCTCCGGAATATGCCAATACGATTTTTTGTTTCATTTAGGTAGGGGATAATAATAAAGATTTATATCTAGTGACCAATACCAAACAAAAGTAAACAAAGTTGTTCGATTTGGAACAAGATAGTAAAGTTTATATATTATTGTGATTTATAAAGGGGATAATGGAGAAAAATACTACTGAATTAACTCATGAATACATCCGCGAGCATCCCCATATTAAGCATTGCTTGAAGAAAGGGCTGATAAATTATTCTTCTCTCGCCAGATTCATCGCTAAAGAGCTGGATATTGAGAAAAAAACTTCCAAGGAAGCCATCTTGATTGCGGCCATAAGGCTTCAGGACAAGCTAAAGAAAGAGAGCACGGCTGATTCAGATATAATTACTCTTCTTTCCAAATCAGAGATTGAGATCAGAAATAAGATTGTCGTTTTTATTCTAAAGAAAAGCCCTACTTTCGAATCTTTAGGAATAATCCAAAATAACATCAAAAAAGAATCAGGCTTGTTTTATGCATTGGAGGGGTCAAACAATTATACCATTATTACCCAAGAGAAATACGCCAGTAATTTTGAGCGGAAGTTTAAAGGAGATATTATTAAAACTAACCGCCATCTGGCTTTAATTAACATAAAGTCTCCTAAAGAGATAGAAACCACCTGCGGGGTAATTTCTTATCTTACTTCATTATTCTCAGAGAATGGCGTTAATATCAGCGAATTCTTTTCCTGCTGGACGGATACCATCTTTATTATTTCTTCGCAAGATTTGAACAAGTGCATTAACTTTTTGAAATTTTAATCACCAAACATTTTATATAATTCCCCCCCAAATATGAACACATATGCCCGCCCATAATGTTCCATTATTTTTGCAATTTACTATAACATTATGGGTGGGCAATTAGTTCACACCTATGACTTTATTCACTCCCTCTTCCACCCGCTTCTGGAAATCAGCTACAGTTTCTCCTTCAAGTTTAGTAGTGTTCAACACCGACAGAAGCGATTTAGTCAAATTAAATTCTGTGTCTAAATCAAACAGCTTTACTTGTCCTAAATGTTCTCGGATAAGCTGCTCTTCCACCAGTTCAGAATCAGCTGAAGATATTTTTATCTCTTCAAATTCTTCTGCTTCCAATCCGGAAGTATTCTTCATTACAAAATACGCTTTCTGCGCATATAATTGCTCAAATATTCTCTTGAAATCAATATCTGCGGTTCTTCCGCTTTCTAATGCTCCGTTAAGTCGAATGGTAACCAAAGTATCAATTAAATCTAAATAATGGAAATGATCAATAATTGCAGTAGTAATCGTATCCGGAGTTTTATGCGTACAGTTAAGAACGAGTTTGTGGTGTTTTATCATCTCTAATGGGACCCAATCTATTTTCTGGGAGTTATTCTCAACCGTAATTAAGTAATATCCCCCTTTTCCGTACTGCTCCAATTCCGCAAAGTTATTTGGAAACAACGCTCCAGGATAAGTTAAAGTGCCATATCCCTCTTGTTCGACTAACGTCGGATGATGAATATGCCCACCAGCATAATAATTAAACTTCTTGGGCAAAAAAGAAAGCGGCTGTGATTCCAGCTTCTCTAAATGCTTGGGCTTTAATTCGGATAGCGTAGTGTGAAACAAAAATATTTTATACCCCTCTTCCCGTTCCAGATCATCTAAATGCAGGTTCTGGTAATATACTTTGTCGAGCAGGCCTTTCTTCCCCAGCATTCCAGTTATCTTGGCTTCGGTTTTCTGATCTGAGGTAAATTTCAGATGTAATTGATGCGTTTCCGGATTAACATAGCCTTTACATACATTAACCAATAATCCCGCATTCTCCAGCACATCTAACATGGTTTTTCCGCTGGGAGAAAAATCATGCGAGCCGGCAATAGCATACAGCGGAATATTTTTTTCCTGCAGTTCTTTTAGCGTCTTAGTTACAATCTTAAGCGTATCCAAAGACGGCAGAGAGGTATTAAACAAATCTCCGGAGAAGAGGATAAAATCAACTTGTTGTGAAACACACTGCTCGATAGCTTTCAGAAATGCCTGTGTGGACAGCTCGCGCATCTTTTCATCTCTCCACGAGCCTAAGTGCAGATCTGCAAGATGGGCGTATTTCATGGGAATTATGATAGATAAGAGATTTATATGAATTGTGGTAATGAAGAAGTTAAAGCATTACATTAAATAACTGTTTAAAATTCACTTAACCTCCTCTGCACCTTCTTCTCTTTCAGCAATTTGCTCTCCTTCAGCAACTGCTCTAATTCAAACCCGAACTTATTCTTGATGAATTCTTTCGCGTATTTCAGCATCAATTCCTGCGAACCAAACGTCAACGGCTTTTCATTCATGCTCTTTCGGGTGGCTTCCCGGCACACCCATACTCCTAATGGAACATTATATTCGGGAGTAATAAATCTAAACACTAACACCGAACCCTGCCGTTTTAGCTCGTTTAATTTATCCAGCACCCCTAACCTGCAGGCATAGTAGCCGCCAGCACATTCTTCGGCGTAATTCTTTCTTCCCGAATAATCTTCATAATCAGTAGAATAAAAATTTCCGGCTTTGCTCCACGGATTGAGCTTATGTTCCAGATACATCTCAAACAATTCAAAACTCCACACTTCCGGAAAAAACAATATTAAATAATAGTTTCCCCATTCTCCGCCGAAATACACTTGAAACTCTCCTGTAGGAAAGTCTTTTACAGTAGTAATCAATTTTTTTCCAATGGTATCATCAACTGCGGTAATAGACCAGCGAGTCGGCACTAATTTTCTATTAGCTTCCAATCCCATACTTCCCGAAGAAAGCAATTTAGTCAGAAAATTCTCTTCAAAGCCTTTACGGTACAAACTTAATACTCCTTCTACTGCTTTTAAATCCGTATCTGAAACAATTCTTTCCACTCTGGAATCAACTGTTGGATTAGCCGTAACTCTGGCTTTTCTCACTTCTCCCTGCGGCCCAAACGGAATTATCTCTTTCTCCGGCTGAAGATTAAGCTTAGGTTGCTCTTTCAAATTTACTTCCAGTTCCACTGAATTAGAAGCCATCCCTACTTCCTTACAGATATCCAATAAGCGGTTCTGCTTATGCACTTCTTTAACGTTCCACTTCGCTCGGGAATTAACCAAGCCGTAGCGCATGCTGGCAATAGTCCCTATCCCAAACTTGCCCTTGCTCCAAAGCTTTCCAATGAAGATAGAGGGAGAGCTTCCCTGAAAATCTTTCTTGAAATCTTTTTTTATCTGGAGGTTAGGAAGCTGTTCAATGTCTTTATATTTAACGCGATGGAGGTGCATAAGAACATAGAAGAGAGTTGGGTTTATAAAAAGATTTATATTCCCCTGGCTTTATCTGCTATTATGCTCATCTCACTTCAACAAGATTTAGCTAAGCTTGCCGATGCTGAAAAAGCGGAGCTCTACGCTAAATTCTTCAAAACCGGAAAAGGAGAATATGGCGAAGGAGACAAATTTCTGGGAATTGTAGTGCCAGAGCAAAGGGAAGCAGCTAAAAAGTATTCCAAGCTATCTTTGTCCGAACTTCAGCAGCTGCTGTCAAGTAACATTCATGAATACAGATTAACGGCATTATTCATTCTGATAAACAAGTATCAAAAAGCAACCGAAACCGAGAAAAAAGAGCTCTTTGACTTTTACCTCAAAAACACTAAAAACATCAACAATTGGGACTTGGTAGATTCATCTGCACCGTATATTGTAGGAGACTACTTGTTAGATAAAGGAGACACAAAGAAGTCCATCTTGTATCAACTGGCAAAGTCAGTCAACTTGTGGGAAAGAAGAATTGCGATACTTTCCACTCAGGCGTTTATTCGTAAAGAACAGTTTGATGATACATTAAAAATCGCAGAAATACTACTTAATGACAACCACGATTTAATCCACAAAGCAGTAGGGTGGATGTTAAGAGAAATAGGCAACAGAAATCAGGAAGTAGAGGAAGAGTTTCTAAAGAAGCATTATACAACTATGCCGAGAACGATGCTAAGGTATGCCATCGAAAAATTTGAGGAGAATAAGAGAAAGCCTTATCTCTACTTTTAGGTAATCAAAGAGAAAAATATTTATAAACTTCACCTCTTTCTGAAATCAAAGGTGAACTAAACCATGGCAAATGAACAAACCAATGAAGCAACAGATTCTGAAAGAAAAAGTTATATTCAAATGCCGCAAACTAATACTTACGCCTTAGGCATGCATGCCCTGCAGAAAGCCTGCGAAGCAGAGAAAAACCCGCATCAGCCCCAAATAGCTCTTTATGGAAGAAAGGTGTATCGCAGTAATACTTTCTTAGAAAACATCTTAGCTCGCCTGGAAGATTTCAATACTTTTACTAATCCAGATGGCAGTTCAAGAAGCATGGATGAGCGATTGAGATATTTCAACACTTGGTTGGATTCCTGCTGTGGAGTCGCGTACAAAGCCGGCTTACCCAAACTAAAATTAAAGCATGTGTGTCCACAGTTGGTTGGAATAAGTAAATATTTTTCAAAAGGGTTTCTTCCCATAGATTATGCTTTTTTCAAAGAGGATGTAGAATTAGACCGCAGCAGTCAAAACTTTGTACGAGAGGGATGGATTGATTTGTTAGAAGGACAAGAAAAAGTATATCGAGAGTATTTAGCCCTGTTAAAAGAGATTAAAAACCAAGAGATTATTCCTAATTTTTGGGTTTTAGACCAAGACTCTCTTAAGACAGATAAATTACGGGCGGTCAATGTCAGTAACCTTGATAGCAATTCCATTGCTTACGGTAACGGCAACCTAAGCAATGACAGTCGTTTCCTGCGTCGTAGCCCCCCGGCCACGCACATGGAAGGCGGCGCGCAAAAAGAGGTGGTTCCAGATATGCAGCAAGAATCACTTATTGTTTCATTAACTCCACAAACTGCAGTGAACTACCTTATTGACCCGAACAATAGAGAAAAAGTGCTTGCAGCATTAGGAAAAAAAGAGTATACTTCAGGTTTGCATAATTTATTGGGCGAATTGTTAAAGCAAAAAGTGAATTAAATCTATTTCTTTTACTTCCTCCCAATCTCCTTAATCCCATTCATATACGGCCACAATGCTTTGGGTATCTTTACTGTTCCGCTCTTGGTCTGGAAGTTCTCTAAAATAGCTACAATTGGTCTAGTATCTGTTAAAGCAGTGTTATTCAATATGTGCAAGTATTCTTTTTCTCCGTTCTGGCGCATAAATTTAGTGTTTAAAGTAACGGCTTGATACTCGGTACAATTAGAACAGGAAGTTACTTCCCGATAACTGCCTTTTTTATCGTTCTGCCCCGGCATCCACGCTTCAATATCGTACTGCAACGCCTGTTTATTTCCAATGTCACCGGTACAAATCTGGACCACTCGGAAAGGAAGTTCCAGCTCTTTGAACATTTCTTCAGAGTTTTTTTGTAATTCATCAAAGAATTGGTAGGAATCCTCAGGCTTGCAATAAACTATCTGCTCCACTTTATTGAACTGGTGCACTCTAAAGATGCCTTTATCATCTCGGCCATGAGCTCCCAACTCTTTTCTAAAGCAAGCGCTTACTCCGCAAATTTTCAACGGCAGTTCTTTCTCTTCCACCACTTCATCTTTTTTCAAAGCCACTAATGGGTGCTCCGAAGTTCCGATTAGATACAAATCCTCATTCTCAATCTTGTAAATGGTATCCTGAAACTCGGATAGATTTACTCCGCCTTCCAATGCCGCTTTATTCAACATATAAGGTGTCTGGATAAGGGTGTAGCCTTTCTTCAATAAGCGGTCAATAGCAAATCTCTGCAACGCTTGGCTTAGCAGAACCGCTTCATTCTTCAAATAATAAAATCTGGCGCCGGAAGTTTTAGCCGCGGTATCTAAGTCAATCAAGTCTAATTCCTGACCCAGCTCTATATGATCTTTGATGGGGAAGTTAAACTTAGGCACTTCCCCCACTTTCTTGATTTCCACGTTCTCGGAATCATCTTTACCATCCGGAACAGAAGCATGCAATATATTTCCCAATTGTTTAAGAGTTTTGGTTCTATTTTCCAATAATTGGTTTACTTTTTCTTCACTCTTCTTGATATTCTCAGCAACTTCCCGCATCTCTTTGATTTTTTTCTGGGCCAGCTCTTCTTTCTTCTGTTTCTTAGCTTGGTTAATTTCCTCAGAAACTACGTTGCGTTTGTGTTTTAATTCTTCTACAACTTTCAGTTCTCTTTTCCACTGCTCATCTAAGTCCAATACTTGAGCGACTAATTTAGGATCATGATGGCGCCTTTTTTCGGATGCTTTTACCGCATCTGGATTTTTCCGCACAAAGTTAAGGTCTAGCATTTTAAACACCTCGGGTCGATATAGTTCTCTTTTAAAGTTGGTGAAAGAATAAAGTATATAAATGTAATCCCCTATTCTTATGTTAAAAGAGGAAAACAATGTCCAAACCAACCCCATCTTCCATCTCTTCATGGCTGCACCGAGCACTAACTCCTGCTCGGATCAAGAAGCTAACCCAATTAATCATTACTTTTCTGGTCGTGGGAGGAATACTATTGCTAATCTTACCTCTATTGCGCGGGATAACTACCGGAAAAGCCATCCATTTTCAATCCAATGAGCAATTGGAACTGGAAGTAAAATCAACTTTAGAGAAGAATATCGCCACTAATCAATTTTATCCGTTAGTGAGCTCGGCTAATCTTTGTGTTCAGGTAAATGAAAGAGATGCCAGCGCTTCGTTTCGCGTGGTAAAAACCACTAAAACTCATGCCGTCAGAAAAGCTGTGCTTCCCTGCGATCAAGGTTCGTTAAGCTATGATTTCGCAGTAAAGTTTGCGGATAAGAACAGTTTTGAGGTGTTAGCTAATGACTTAGCCTGTGATAAAATTGCTCAAATTAATCTGTTAAGCAAGAAAGTAGTGATACTCCCTTCTAAATATATTCTGTCGGGATTTGTACTTAATCCAGAGCTGGATATAGAGAAGTACTGTCCAATCTTGCAGACCTGTCTAAGTCCAGAAGAACTAGGTAAAACCAACCTTCCCTGTTAAAACATAGCTACCGGCTTTCTCAATTCAAAATCAAATCTCTGGATGAATTCTGAAGCTATCTCCGGCCCTTTCTCTGCGATAAGCTCATAAATTTCCCGGCTGAAGCAATGTGCGCATAGGCCCATACTCCTGCCGCATTGGATGCAATGTGTTTCTCCTTCTACAAAGGTTCCGGCAATATGCTTGGCTAATTCCGGATCATGTTCGGAGACCATTACCCGCATCTGCTTGGCCAGGCAGTTCGGACAGATGGGATTAGTAATAGCTTGGTTACAGCCTACGCAGCTGTTTTCTGGAGAAATAACTATTTTCATGCCGCCCACCCCCATTATTTGTATAATGCTTGGAAAGATTTACATTAGTATATATACTTTTCCTATTTGGGATATAGGGGGTATATGCTTTAGGATTACTGAGCGTACGAAACAACTAGGGGTGCAGTCTTGAAACTCTAAAACTTTGACTTTTCCCCACAAAATACCAAAAAGTTTATAAAGTATTTTGGATTACATGGACTTTGAACATGTTAAGCAAGCCTTTAATGAGGGTTTTAATTAGTTTGATTAGAGGGAACAATGGTTTAAAGACAATTAGCCAGCAAACTGGATTTTCAGTTTCTTGGGTGTCTAATTTACTAAATAAGTTAACTAAACTAGGATTTTGTGAAAAGGAACGGAAAGGCAATTTAGTCCGATACTTTCCCAGCCGCGCTTCTCCGATATCGAAATTGATAAAGCTGGCGGACACAGAACCACAGTTTGGCTTTGAAATTTTCTTAACCGGTTTAAATTTAAGAATTCTGATGTTTTGTGTTCTAACCCCTAAAACCATTAAAATTATTGCTAAAAATGTGGGAACTTCAGTCAAAGCAATTCAAAACCGGGTGGCAATAATGCAAAGAAGAGGGCTCTTAGTGAGAGAAAAGAACTATCAAATCATCTCTTTTAATCCCAAGATGTACCCTAATCTGGAAGAATTTCTGAAGGAATTGAGATTTTTTTCTGGTAAAAAAGCCAATATCTTATGGAAGTTTGAAAAAAGGGTCTTGTTTGAAACCAGAAGAAAAGAAGAGGTAGAAGGAACGTTGACTGGATTTAGCCGTTATCCAGAATTTGGGATTCCGATCTATCTAAATACATTCTGCTGCTACCTGCCTCTTCATAAATTAAGTAAAGAGGAGATTTTTATTCACAGCATCCTGGAGATGGATCATGCCAGACTGGTCTTGTTAGGTTTAACTTTCTATTTAAAACATAAACTAAACCGGAAAAAACTAGAAGAGCTGGCAAGGGAATATGACTGTTTGGAACAGCTAGAAGATTTAGAAAGAATATTAAAGCAGGAAAAAACCAGAATATTGCCTTTCATTAAAGAAAGTGAGCTTAAAGAATTTTTTGAGGTTTATGGGATACAATGGAAAAGATGCTAAAAGAGTTCAGTAAGGAAGACATCGTTGAATTGCTAAAACAAGTGGGAAAAAGGCTGAAAGATGAGACCACTATTTTTCTAATTGGCGGCTGTAATATGTCTTTGAAAGAAATAAACTCGACCTGCGGGTCTCCTAATCTCAAATGTTGAGTATTGCAAATCGTAGCAAGCTACGGGGTATTAGACCCAACATTTGAGATAAAAGCGGTGACTAAAGACATTGATTTAGTAGTGCTGACTAAAAAAGAATACGACCGCCTAAAATCGGCTCTGGTTAATTTGGGATACAGCTGCCATGAAGAAACTTTTTCTCCCAATTTTTACAAAACATCAATCATCGTTTTCATGAAAGACGACCGGAGAATTGATGTTTTTATCAAAACCGTCTGCAGCCAGCTGGAACTAACTAAAGAGATACAGAACAGAAGCGAGAGATATGCGGCTTGGAGCAATTTAGAGGTTCGTTTGGTTTCCAGTGAAGATATTTTCCTGTTTAAATCCATTACCGATCGGGAGAAAGATGTGGATGACTGCCGCGTTTTGATTGGAGAAGGTCTAGACTGGAAAGTAATCAAACAAGAGTTGCATCGGCAAGAAGGCAAGGCTTTATGGCGCTTTTGGGTCTACGAGCAATTGTGCCGAATCAGAAATAAATACGGTGAGATAATTCCTCGGAGAATGTTGAACTACATCTGGAAACTAGTCAAAGAAAAATGGCCAGAAAAGCCCCAAGATTTTATGGCAGGGATTGAAGATGAAAGGTGGGGGAGAGAGATTGAGAAAAGTACCAAACACAACCTTAATTAATCACTCCCACTTTCAACAATTCATGCAAAAAGTCATCACCAGAGACGGCTCGGAAACTTTCCTTAATGAGCAAGTCAAAGAAACGTATCACTCGCAGACCGGAGCAGTAGAAGAAGCACTGAAGAAGTATGCGATTCCGTGCAAGATAAAAGAACTAGCTAAAACCGGAAAAGTAACAATTTTAGATGTTTGTGCTGGAATAGGGTATAATTCAGCTATGGCCATTGATGTGGCTCTGGAGGAAAATCCTGATTGCGAGATTGAGATTATCGGATTGGAATATGACTCTGAAATCATCCAGAAGATTCAGGAAGTAGCTCCGCCCATAAAGTTCTTCCAGCATTACCAGAAAATTACTCCGCAGAATCTAGCTTTCACGGAAGGAAAAGTATCCGTAAAGTACATCCTAGGCGATGCCCGGGAAACCAGCAAGAAATTGCCGGACAATTACTTTGATGCAGTTTTCTTTGACCCATTTTCTCCTCAATCTTCTCCGGAGATGTGGGGGGTGGATTTCTTTAAAGAGATGTGGAGAGTGATGAAGAATTCAGCGATATTGGCTACGTTTTCTTGTGCGCGCATGGCTCGTGATAATATGGCTGCGGCAGGATTGTTGTATGACGACGGCCCCATTTTAGGCAGAAGAGGACCGGGGACGGTGGCAGTGAAGTGGGTGTGAGAGTTTCACTTAAACCCACTCACTCCAATAGTTATGAGTATATGCCTTATCTCATTTATTGTCTCCTGTTGGTGATTTTTATCAGACATTCTTACGAACCGCAACAGCAAATCAACCAGCTTCTCCTCTTCTAGGCACTTAATTTTAAACCCATCCGTAATAAAATAAAATCTAAACCCCGAATACTTCAGCTCTTTTATCACTAAAGCGCCTACCGTTCCCAGAATTTTTCCTTTATGAGGAGAAGATTCGAGGCTCTTTAAATGTTGTAAGACTTCAATGCTTTCCTGCTTAAATTTCTTGTTTATTTGTGCCAGAAGTGATTCAGTAATCTCTACCTTCGCCATTTCTTCTTAGTTCTCCGGATGGCTTCATCTATTGATATGGTGTCTTCTGAAGAAAGCAGGAATTGCCGTAATTGCTCTTTCGTTGCCAGATCGTACATCCTTTTGATGATGTCTTCGTAAGTATCTTCTTTACTGCCAAAAGTACTAATCAGCTGTTTCGTTTCCACACTGAGCTGGATAGTAGAGTTCATTCTATAGCTGCTATAATGGCTATAGTATATAAGCTTTTCGGGTGGAAATTTTGAATGCAGAGTTTGGCTAGTGCTTTAGTTTTCACCAACTTCAATGAGGGGTTCCCATAATTTTGGTTACGAGCAACTCCAGCGCATCAAGAGTGCAGTAGGATTTATCTAAAGAGCAATCTGGCTTAGGAAAATCTCCTAGCTGCCCGAGGGAAAGGGATGGAAACTGTTTTCAATGAAGGCATTCGGGTGATGGGCAAAAATGATACTTGGTATATCTTAGGAGCATATCCTGGAGAAGATAAAGAAAGAACTGATCAATTAATCACCAAGATTATTAAGAAATGCGAGCAGAAAAAGATGAAATGGAAAGTCATCTACAACGAAAGCGCCCGAGATACGTTCAAATATGAACAAGCTTCATTCATTACCGAAAACCGATTTTTGAACCAGGAAACTCCGGCTACGATAAACATTTACAAAGACGTGGTTTTTATTGCGTTGTGGATTAAAAATCCGGTAGCATTTAGAGTAAAAGACAAAAAAGTGGCTGATTCTTTTAAGAAATATTTTGAAGTGATGTGGGGTTGGGCTAAAGAATGAATTGATTGAATGAAGATATACGCTTAATCACTTCGGCACAAATTCGAGCTTTACTCCCCCGCTGCTATATCTCCGGGCAAATTCCTGGTTCAATCGAGGGAAATTAACCCTATTGCCGGGAGAATAATCAAATTCTGAAGTTCCTAAAGTGACTTTCCACCGCTCATCTTCCATAGAACGAGCCGTATCCAGGGTTTCTTTTAGGACCGCTTGGTCTTCCAGAGCTTTAACATCTACCCTCATAGTATAAATTCCCGAAGAAACTACTATCTTAAACTCTAACTTCCCCAGCAATTCCGGAGAGACAGACTTCACAAAATCAGCTGCTTTTATGGCGCCATCAGTTATATCTTTCAAAGAAGGGGTCTCCGAAGCGAAGCCTTTACCGGTGATTTTATCCGAGTGGAAATGGTAAAGAGATATTTCTTCTATCGTTTCCGGAGGGGCTAAATGTTTTTGGGTCAGGCCTAAAGAAGCGGTTTTCTCTGCTTCGTTTTCATTTTCTCCCGCTTCGTGCCACCATTCTCCATAATTCGAATATCTCACAAAAACCCATGCTTCCTCTAAAGTGCTGTCTAAGCATCTCCGATACAAATCTTGCTCTCCATCTCTCCTGCTTCTTTTAAAAGAATAATGCTGCTCACCGGTATTAACGATTAGCTCAGAGAGGGTGACGGCACTTCCTAACCCCAAGTTTATTTGTTTAGGCGGGGCAGCAGAGCCACTGTTTAGAAAAAAACTTCCAAGGAGATAGGAAAGAGTAAGAAGCGGGGTTTTTCTATGCATATTCTTCCAAAGGGCGGTTTGTTTTTAAATCTTATGAAACAGTTACTACTTGCAGAAAGCAAAAACAGAAAAGCTTAAAAAGAGCAGTAATTATGGCTGTGGTGGTGAACAAACATGACTGCAATCAATGCGATGAAATTTAATGAAAATGAAGGGGGAATGGTTACGGACTCCCAGAGTTCTAGCACCATGAGGAAGTATGACTTTGCCGATAAAGTAATTCCTATCAAAAGCAATGGAACGTACGCTCTAACTGGTGGTTCGGGGCATGCGGACTTACTTTATGAAGCAACTTCTGCTTTGGCTAAACATTTCGCAAATGAAGTTACAGAAGGAAAAACTTATACCGTAAGTGATATTGCTGAAGCGCTTTCGGGTATTGCGACTGGAATGAAAAGAAATATGATCGATTTATGTTTAAAGTCCAAATTTGGGATAGATACATCAACTGCAATTAGTGGACAGGGAGTTGGTCCACATCTTATCGCAGAAATAAAAGAAGCTCTTACTGCCAGTGTCCAAAGCATGGCCGAGCGATTTAATAACGGATTCATCGTTATCGGGAAAGATTCGGAGGGGGTAAGCCTGTACCAGGTTTGGATGGGACACCTTCCGAATAAGATTCCACAGCCCTACTGGGCCATTGGCTCTGGTTCAGATGAATCTGATAAAGTACTTTGTTCATTTGTAAAAGATCAAAGCCGGGAGGGGCGGAAAAATATTTCGCTTGTTCCGGGAATGGCAGCTCTTATTCGCGCCACTAACGCTGCCAGCGAGATTAATCCTGGTGTGGGTGGTACTCCAACTATAAGCTATTTTGACCAGAAAGGAATCGTTATTTTGGGAGAAGAAGAATCCAAATTAGCTACAGAATTAATAAAGATAGGCGATGCACGGTTAACCAGCACATTTGCAGCAGAAAGAGGGCTGGAAGCTTTACTTCGTAAGACTGGCAGCGTGGACGAGGTAGAACGGGAAATATTTAAACATACTCCATTGCTTTACGACAAGATAATGCGGTTTTTAAGGGGATATAGGGGGTAAAAGGTATGTTATTTCTAACACGGCTAGATGGCCGGGATGAGGGGGTAAAAGGTCCTAGAGACGAAGCAGCGGTGCTGAAGAAGGATAATCTCCACATACATTTTCCCGCCACTGTTTTCTCAATTTCCTTGCGAAAATCTTAAATCCCCCAATAACATTTGCCTCTAAATGAACGAACTCCACCGCAAAATCCTGCTGGACTTAGCCCGTAAAACTATCGCCGCAAAATTATCCGGCAAGAATTATGGATTAGATCTCATCCCAAAAGAATTCCAAGCAAAGCATGGTGTATTTGTAACTTTGCACAAACATGGCGAACTGAGAGGCTGTATTGGTTATATTCAACCAGTTAAATCGCTGTACTTGGGAGTGAAGGAGAACGCATTAAACGCCGCTTTCCACGACCCGCGCTTTCCTGCCCTGCGAAAAGAAGAGCTGAAAGAAATAGAACTGGAAATATCCATCCTCAGCGTACCCCAAAAGCTCGAATTTAAAGAGCCAAAAGAGCCTATCCAGAAGCTCCGCCCCAAAATTGATGGTGTAATCCTGGAAAAGAAAGGGCATCAAGCTACTTTCCTGCCTCAAGTGTGGGAGCAGATTCCAGACCCCTTTGAATTTCTGCAGCATTTAAGCTGGAAAGCCGGCCTCGGCCCAGACGCCTGGAAAGATGCTGCCATTTACACTTATCAGGCAGAAGTGTTTTCGGAAGAACAGTAAACTTTATTATTGAGTTAGTTTAGAACTAAATTAGTATGGCTACAACTGATGACATCACCAAGAAAATAGAGGAACGTCTTACCTTTGCACAAACTTCGGCCGAGAAAGGCAATTGGCCGTACATGAAATGTTGCATTGATGATGCGCTTATAGATGCTAAAAAGATAAATTTCGACATTACCCCCAGAATTGAGAGAATAAACTTAACTTACTATACTTTAGCCATAAATTTCACCTTATCCGAAGCCGAGAAAGCAGTAAGCGGTGGTAAACTAGAAGAAGCCAATCGTTACTTGACCCAGGCTGAGAATTATGCTAAATCTGCCGGGGTAGATATTTCTGTGCGTGTTTCTGAAATAAGAATGCCCCGATTACAATAATATTGCCTTCTCAAAACTTCTCCAGACTCATCTGCTCAGTTAATTTCTTCGCTTTTATCTTCCGCATCATCTCATCATCTGCCTGCAATATTCCCTGAATTTCTTCTGCTCTCTTCACTACTTCTTCCGGCAATCCGGCTAGCTTCGCTACATGAATCCCGTAACTCTCATCCGTTCCTCCCTCGATTAACTTATGCAGGAAAATAACTTCTCCTTTACTCTCGCGCACCGCAATATTATAATTCTTAATCCGAGAAAACTTCTCTGCCAGCTTATTCAACACATGATAGTGCGTACTGAACAAAGTTTTAGCTTTAGTGTGATTAATAAGATACTCCGCTACACTCCAAGCGATAGAAACCCCATCAAAGGTAGAAGTTCCCCTTCCAATCTCATCCAAAATTATCAAGCTGTTTTCCGTAGCATTATTCAGGATGTTAGCGGTTTCGGTCATTTCTATCATAAACGTAGACTGTCCTGAACTTAAATCATCATAAGCGCCTACACGGGTAAATATTCTATCTACTATTCCCAGAACCGCTTTTTCTGCGGGTACAAATGAGCCGACTTGTGCCATTAATACAATAAGCGCTACTTGGCGCATGGTCGTAGATTTTCCACTCATGTTGGGCCCGGTAATTATGAGCATCTCTCCTTCCGAAGTAAACACATCATTAGCAATAAATCTTGATTCAATTTTTTCCACTACCGGATGCCGGCCGTTTTTAATCTGGATAACCTTCTGTCCCACTATCTCCGGCTTGACATAATTATTCTCTAGCGCCACCCGAGATAAAGAGCACAATACATCCAGCACCGCCATCTTTGATGCAATATCCTGAATCTTAACCGTATTCTCCGCTACTCTTTGTGCCAGCTCTTGGAACAGGCGGTACTCTAACTCCACAATCTTCTCTTCCGCAGTTAGAATTTTCTCTTCGATTTCTTTCAGTTCAGGAGTAATATACCTTTCAGTATTAACCGTAGTCTGTTTTCGGATCCAATCCGGGGACACCATCGGAACATTTTTGTGAGTTACTTCGATAAAATACCCGAACACTTTAGTGTATCCCAATCGCAACGGTATTCCGGTCTTATGTTTTTCTTTTTCCTCCAACTCCTGCAGATATTTCTTGCTGTTGTGCTTCAAATCGTGTAATTGGTCTAATTCAGAATTATAATGGGATTTTATTATTCCTCCTTCCCTTACTGTAGCCGGAGCATCTTCCCGAATGGAGGATTCCAGCAAAGCGGTTAGTTCGTGCAGGTTTTCTATCAAGTTTATTTCAAGTAGTAAATAGCTTTCAAATCCGCTCAGCTTCTGCTTAATCTGAGGCAGCTGCTGCAATGAAGTTTTCAGTGAGAGTAAATCGCGGGCATTAGCGCTGCCATAATTAACTTTGCTGATTAAGCGTTCCAGATCATATACTGATTCTAATAGAGAGATAATCTCTTCCCGCTGAATTACCCGGCGATTAAATTCTTCTACTGCATCTAAGCGTTTGTTTATGGCATCTATGTTTAATAACGGTTCTTTGAGCCATTTCCGCAGCAGCCTTGCCCCTAAAGAAGTTACGGTTTTGTCTAATACTGAAAGCAACGTTCCTCGGGTGGTTCCGTCACGAATATTCTGGGTTAATTCTAAATTACGTAAAGTGCTGGAATCTAACTGCATCTTTTGCTGCACATTAACTAAAGATACTTTTTTCAGATGGGTTAAGGAGTTTTTTTGTGTGTCTAACAAATACTTCAGTAAAGCTCCGCTAACTGCAACATTCAATGGCTTATCTGCAATTCCAAATGCATCTAGCGTTAATAAGTTAAAATGTTTCTGCAGCAATTCTCTGGACTTTTCTACGGAAAAGAAATAATCTCCCAATGAATTAATTAAACAATCATAATGCCTTAATCTTTCCATCAGTTCCTGATTCACTTTTAGGCTTTCGGGAATGAGGCATTCGCTGGGGTTGAAACGGATAATGATATTATGCAGTTGGTTAAGGCTTTCTGCTGTAATGGTAGAAAACTCTCCGGTAGAAACGTCACATAAAGCTAACCCAAACTCTTCTCCTCTAGCTGTAAGCGCCATCAAATAATTATTCTCTTTTTCATTCAGCATAGATGATTCAAATATGGTTCCCGGAGTAACTATGCGGACTAATCCTCTTTTTACCAAGCCTTTGGCAAGTTTAGGATCTTCTAATTGCTCTACTATAGCTATCTTGTGCCCTTTCTTCACTAATCGCGCTAGGTATGGCTCTAACGCATGATAAGGAATTCCGGCTAACGGCGCACGCTTGTCTCCTTTTCCTCTGGAGGTGAGAGTTATTTCTAATTCTCTGGACGCGGTAACGGCATCCTGATAGAACATTTCATAGAAATCTCCCATCCTTAGCATGACCAGGCAGTCAGGATGGAGCTTTTTCACTTCCTGATACTGCTTCATTCCCGGAGTGAGGATATCGTTGTCTATGTCTAGGACACTTTTGGTGCTGTTGGAGTTTTGAGCCCCATTTACCGCATTATTGCTTACATTAATTCTTGCTTCTTGAGCCTCATCTGCCATATCGTCTCTTAGAAGAAGCTGTTTTTTTAAAGATTGTTGTGGTGGAAAAGGGGAGTTGAATGAAGAAGCCGCCCCACAATTTTTTTTATCTTACCCTTTCACCCATTTCATACACGAATACAATACCACTGCCAAGCTGACCATGCGCTGGTTCAGCTCATAAGCCCGGTCAATAGCATTTTTTATTGCCAGCATATTTCTCTTGATGGTTTCAGCTTCATCTAACTTCACCTGCGGAATCCGGCGCTTTATCTCGTCAAAACTGGCTTTTCTTAATTCTTCTTCTAGAGTATAATGAAACAAGAAGCCTTTGTTCATGCTCTCCAGCAGCCCTTTCATCAGCTCTACATGGGCTTCATGCACGATATCGGTAAAGTTAAACACAAATTCCTGATTGCGCAATACTCTTTGAAACAGCTCATTCAGTTTAGCATTATACACTATTTTTTCTTCAGTGGTTCTCAATCTGGGCAGCATATTAAACACGGAAGCTGCATCTCTTATCATAGTACTTTGCCAGCCCAGCATTTCGGTTCCGAACTGAATGTTTTTATCCAAAGCCGGAGGCATTTCTTGGAGTATCTGCATCGCCCGTTGGATATTAGCTGATTCGTACAACATCATTGGTTTGGGCACTTCACTGGGCTCATGCATGGGATCAGCTTCAGGAATATAGGTTTCACTCAGCAGCTTATTTAACAATTCTAAAGCCGGCCCGACCATTAATAACCCTAATTCCATACGGCTTTGATCCGTATCTGAAACTAAAAAATTAGTAAGATATTCGTTAAACTTCGGCTCGGTTATCGGAAAAGGCATCTTCTGCCGTAAATCTCTTACAATGTAGACGCTTTCCAATTCGGCTGACTTCAGATTAAGATGGCCTAAATTATGCGTGTATAACATCATACTCACCTCTTTTTACACCCCTAAACTCTCCATATTACGGCCACCTACCCCCTATATAAGCGTAATTTGTCCACCCTGCCACAGTAAGGGCATTTCACCCCATAAGTTATTCCGGCTTTGGAGCGGTCGACTTTGAATACATAATTACATTTAGTACAGGTGTATTTAGCATAATCCGGCGGCGGCAAAGGAGAAATCCTCTGGCTGGACATTGCTCTGAACGGACTGTCTTGGGGAACATTGGTTACTCTGGGTTTGAACGAGTCTATGGGAGCATAAATCCTCGACTGGGCTCCGGCAATCCTGCCGTCTGCGGTAGCTTTCTTTATCTCGCTCATGCAATTATCGCACACGAGCAGATTAGTTTCATTATTTTTAGGCACAATACGCACTTGATCTAACGGCACTGCCGTTTTGCAGCGTTCACAAGTTCGGGTTCGGCGAAGATCCATGGTAAACCACCTTTTTTTGTTTAGGAGTGTTAACTCTTTTTCTATATTTCTGGTGAGAAGCACTATTTAAAGATATCTGTGGTGTAGAGAGAGTAATGGAGTGAATGGGTGGGTTTGGAAGCAAACGAATCACATTATTCGAAATTGTATGATATTTGGTATACTTTTGGAAGCTCATTTGGCCCAAGCACCGGCACTTTCACTACCCCTGGCGATGCACTACCAAATCCATTCCAATAAACTTTTATTCTTGACCCTAATCGGTCAGGCTCTTCATTACCGAGGCATATGTCAAGGTGTAGTGAAAGTCGCCTATTTGTTAGAATTTCCATTGGTTGAGGAGGCGGTCAAAGAGAAATTTATTCCGTAAACGTAACTTTCTCTCCCACCTCATACTCTCCTGGAAAAGCCAGCTCGAGCACATATTTCCCTTTCTGCGAAGCATTCCAGAACGTGAACGGCCAAAAGTTTTTTTTAATCTCCACAATCTTCATCTCTTTATCCACAATCAGCACATCAATCGGAAAGAATACAAAACAATTGTGCAAAGAGATTCTTCTTTCCTCTTTAAACACCATGATTAGATTCTGCTTGCGATGAAACATTAATCCTAATGCTTGCGAGAAGATACTTTTACAAACGATTTCTTTCTCTGAGATTACTTTGTTGCGAGTGTGGTTGAAGATCATATTCTTAGACCATTCTCCATAATTCATCCCCAACATAATGAACATTCTTAATTACTTTTCCTGAAGCCATCGCTTGCATCTCTTCTGAATTGAATAAAGCTATTCCCACTGCCAACGGTTTTCGATTATTTGCATCAACAATCACTACTAAATCCTCTTTATTTATTCCTACTTCAATCTCTACAATCCCCGGACGCATCACATCTGCTCCACTTACCATAAACTTAACTGCCCCCATGTCTACTACAATTTTCTTCAGCAATTCTGGGCGGGCTTGAAGTAGTTTTAAATGTGGAATTAATCGTTCAGACAGATAAAAGAAAGCGGACTGTTTATTGAGCAGAATTATTTTTGCTGTCCCTGATTCAGATACTTCAACTGTATCTTTCTTGCTGACTTTAAGAGAATAATGGTATGTATCTAATTCTTCCTGAAATTCTTTTGAACGGAGAGAGGTGAGTTTCATGTTTAATTTAAGCATTAATCAAAAAGTATATAAATCTTAGCTCGTTTTTAGAAGCATCATGGAAGAAGAATCTGTATTTTTAGAGTACGTTGGAGATAGCCCCCGAATGAGAGTATTACAATACTTAATAGAAGGAAGAGAGATGGATTATACTCTTACTGATATGCTTCACGCGGGAGTCAGTTGGGGAACGTTAAACCAGCTTGTTCCTAAGTTGGTGGAACTTGGAATGGTAATTATAACTAGAAAGATTGGCAGAGCAACTTTGTATAAGATTAATCAAGCTAATGAGGTAGTTAAGCAATTAGTTTTATTGTATGATAAGTTAATCCTTCAGCAGCTCGATATGGTTGAACAGAAAGTGCTGGTGACGGCGTGATTATAGCGCTTACTCCACCACAATCCCAACTTTCCCCGGCATCGCCATTCTTGCTTTAGGATGAGAACTATCTTCACCCAATACTACTTCTGTTTTACATCCAAATTCTTTTTCCAGCATTCCTGCCGCTTCGGTCATAACTTTGAACTCTTCTTCAGGTGAGATTACCACCGGAGGGATTTTAGATTCATCTTTGACTAACGCTGAGACAATTTTACTTACGTCTTTTCCTCTTTCTTTGAATGTTTCTTCCGCCAAAACTCTGCGCATGATTTCTCCCGGATTATGCGTAACTTTAATCTCCGCTGATACGATTTCAAATAATTTATACAGCCATCTGTCGGCGATGAATAAGGTGTATTTTTTAGGTGCGTCGAGCTTAGCCAGCTTCAGCACATTGCGCATGCTTTCTCGGGTAGCTTTGACTAATTCTTCCCCAGCTTCGGCAGTTGGAGCAATCTTATCCTCTTCTGCAGTTGGCCAAGTGGAAGCAGATACCAGCCCGGGAGCACCTTTGATATATCCTCCAAATTCATTCAATTCTTCGCTTAGATGTGGAGTAATCGGATTCATCAATCTAACCCACATATTTAATGCTTCATGGATAGTTTTAGTATCGTTTCCTCCTCTGCGCACATACCAGCGCAAGTCGTCATACATCGTAAAGTAAGTAATCGAAGCTAATTCTCTTAAGTCATATTCTTTTAATGCGTGGTTTATGGCTCGAACGTGATGGTGTACTCGGGATAATAGCCATTCATCGATAGATTGTTTTTTAGTCCCTTTTATCTGCCGCAGCTCTTCGCACAAAGCATAAATCCTTTCCAGGGCATTTTTGTAATTTAATACTACTTCTTCAGTCCAGACTACATCCACATGCGGAGAGCCGATATGGGCATAGTATAAGCGCATGGCATCTACACCATACTTTTTCATGGCGGCTGGTATGGGCTCTGCTCCGCCTTTACTTTTGGAAATCTTAGAGCCTTTTCCAGTAACCCACCAATTTACGACGATGCCTAACGGCCATTTATTTTCAGGCAGGATAGCTACATGATTCATCAAGAATACCGGGAAATGTACCGTTTTGTGTTCTTTGCCGCCTAAGTTTAGATCCAGCGGATAAAAATAATCAAATTCGTCTCGGATTTCTTTCCACTCTTCTTTACCTTTTCCTTTTCCCAGGAATACATTATCAAAGAACTCTTCAGTTAGCTCTTCCGGCTTGAGCTTTCCGCTGTTTACAAATTTGGATACGATGTAATAAGCAGGGTATAGTGTGGAATCGCTAATGGGTTCGATAATCCATTTTCCGTCAAACGGCAAGCGGCTGCCCTGCCAGTTTCCAAGTCTAGCACAAGCTCTATCGCCAAACCAGTCAATCACTTTAGGCATATTCTGGTGATATTCTTCAGGGTAGATGCGCATCTCTTGGATTTGCTCTTTGCTTCTTTCTTTTAGTTCCGGATTGGAATATTTGATGAACCATTGGTCGTCGATTCTTTTTATTACTACTTTTTTTCCGCAGCGGCACAGCACTTCTTCAGACAGGTCGTGGAACGTGTCTGCTTTTCCTTCTTCAATCAATTTGGACCTGATTAATTCTTTGGCTTCTTCTACTTTCTTTCCCGAATATTCTCCACAGGTGTTTCTCATGATACCGGTATGATAGCCTGCTTTGTACAGCTCTTTGGTAGCTTCTTCCAGTTTAGGATCATCTAAAGAAGAGATGCCTAATTTTTGGGCGAGCTCTTTAGCCGGAAATTCGCCGTAGCCTTCAGTTTTGATGATGGGAATTAAGCCAATATTGTTTACTGCTTCTGGCGAGAGGCCATATTTTCTGCATTCTTCAGGGTGCTCCTGCAGGGCTCTTAAAGCGACGTAATCATAAGGCGCATCGCTGGGTACAGAAGTTACGATTCCAGTTCCGAAGTTAGGGTCGCAGAACATTGCCGGAAGTATAATAATATCCCGTTCTACTCCTGGCGCTCGGGCTTTTTTGCCCAGGAATTTACTTGGGCTGATATCCTCTTTGAGCAATACTTCATCTTTCTGGTAACTTAATTTTTCGGCTGCTTCGGGGCTCATTACCCAGGTTTCAGTATCTACTTCTACTTTTACATATTTCACATTAGGGTTAATCCACAGGTTGGTTTGTCCGTATATCGTTTCCGGCCTAAGAGTAGCAGCAACTAAGTATAAGGGCTCAGCTTCTTCAATTTCAAACTTGAATTTTAATAAAGTGTATTCCTGCTTTTCAGCATTTCCCCCAGTGGCGATATCGGTTTCAGAAGGATCAACTGCTACTGGACCACAATTAGGGCAGGCAGTAGCGAAATATGGTTTTTGGATAAGCAAGTCTTTTTGCATTAATTTCCGGAATTGCCATTGAATAAATTTTTCGTAATCTTTGTAAACGGTGCAGGTAAATCGGTTCCAATCGCATAAGAAGCCGAATTTTTTCCAGTAATCGTTGACGTAAACTTGGTTGAAGTATTCTACAACTTTATTAGGATCGGCTAAGGTGGGAACCACTTCTTTAGGACAGCCGTTGTCTTCCAAATATTCGAGCCAGTCCTGGTTTCCGTATTTTACTTTGTTGGCAAAGGCTAAGGCTTGGTTTCCGCTGGCGTGAGTTCCAACCGGAAATAATACTTCTTTGCCTTTAAGCCTTTCGTAACGGCAGATAGCATCAGTGTAAGAATAGCCGCGCATATGCCCGACGTGCAGATATCCGGAGATTCCCGGATAGGCAAATATCATCATGAATTTTTCTTTGCTTTTCTTTACTACAGCTTGGCCTAATTCTGCCTCGGTCCATTTAGCCTGCCATTTATCTTGCACTTGGTTCCAGTTTACACCCATAACCAGAAGGTATTAGACGGCGGTTTTTAAAGATTGCGGGGGAGATTTGGTGTTTGTGACGCGGTATAATTTACATTCGTATTTTTATCTCATTGGTATACGATTCCTCTTTCTCTTAGAATAAAGCTTTTTTCTTTTTCTAGTTCCTGCTTAAGCTCTTCTTCAGTTAATTTTTTGATCCTATTTCTGATGGCATCCAGGCTAAGTAGTCGAGCGTAAATTGCGCTGATTATGTTACACTGTTTGCGCAATTTACGCTCGACTAGTCTCGCTATATCAAATGCGTTTGATATACTAATTGATATTTGCACCCAAGGCAGTGCTAAAATCAATTAGTATATTGGATGCCACCTCAAGACATCTGTCTTTAACCGATTAAGACAATTGTCTTGTGCCATTTTCACTGCCCTGAACTCCGATGGCTAGATCTGGAGAATCCTTTTCCGGCTGCTTCCGGAAGTATCCCCCACACCATCTGCTTTCCCAGACTGGGCTTTAACCCCAATTTCTCCATTTCTACTGAAATCTTCAAGTAAGGAATAGAGTAAGCGCTTTGATAGGGAATAGCTCTCATAAAGGATTCTACGAACTCTTTGGGGAAGCCCCATAAGTTGAACTCTCTGTAGTGCCTCTTTTCTTTTTTTACGGGAAGAGATTCAGCAATAAGTACAGGATTTTGGAGAATGGCGTCCGCTATGTCAGATAGAAAGTCCAATTCATACTTTTTCCAGGGGGGAGCATCTACCACCCGAGCTTGCATTCCTGAGCAATTATGCTCCGCGGTAAGAATGACCTGCTCCAATCCGCATTTTAGGAGCCCGCTTTCAGTGTGGTATTCAAACCCAAACAAAGTGCGATAATCCTCCACGCAGCATTCATCTCTGGTGCGGCGGTAATTTAGTGAAAGGGAGACCTTTCCGCCTTCTTTATCAAATACATCCCAGCGATCCCTGTGGCTAGAGTAGAAATATCCCCGCCGGCGGGAACTCTCTTGTACAGCGTAGCCTTTCAGGGTGAGGTCAAAGTAATGTGGTTTGGGAGTTAAAACTGACATCTTTTTGGTAAGAAGAGCGTGGTATTTTTAGAGTTTGTGGTGATGGAGGAGAGATGTGATAAAACAAAGACCATTCACATAAACTTCCCCAACCCCGTCTGACTGCAACTCACTAAATCCTCTTCTTTATACCCCAGCACATTAAATATGCTAGATACTGCCGGAATCAGCTGATTGTTGAGGTAATAATCTGCATCGTAATCTTCGGGAGCGACTTCGGTTGGAATCTTCGCCCTATCTCTTACCAGCCCGGTTCCTTTGCAGATAATATACTCGATCACGCTTCCCGGAGCGATACGTTCGCCTTTCTTTACCATCTGCCAGGCGATAGCTACATGAGGGGCGATAGAAGAATAATGATTCAGTTCTTTAGTTATCTGAGTTTTAATTATCAATTTACTTAGAGGAAATTTGCCGCCCTGCAATTCTTTGATGGTATCTTTAACATAGGCCAAGGCTAACCCGGCTTTATCTTCCAGCACCATTCTTAGCACTTGCAGCTGGAGCTCTTTAGCCAGAGGAGAACAGTTGCGCCTAATGGTTTCAAATCCGGTTATTTTAAGATCCCCTTCTTTGGAGAGTAACGCATATTTCTTCTTGGCGCCTTTCTCGGTTCTTTTAGCTGCCACGAAGATTCCGCGGGGATAATATCCTTCTAATTCTAATTCCATAGTTCCGGGTAAAGCAGCATTTATTTCTTTCTGGAACTTCAGAGCTTTATCCAAGGGCTGCTCGCCGAGAAGGACGAAGCAGGAATCAGTATCTGAATAAACTACTTTTAGTCCGCTATCCTCTGCTTTGGTGATAGTGTTCTTAATATAATTTCTAGCATAAGCCGTAGTAGCCCTCGCACTTTCTAATGAATACCAGCGCGCTCCAAAGAATCCGAGATAACCATAGAACGAATTAGCCAACAGTTTAACTGAAATAGAACGTGCTTCCAGCATCTTACTGTCTTCTTGTTTAGCTTTAGCTGCTTTGATCTGCTTCTTTAAATCGGCACGAATGGAAATTAACTGCTCCAATACAGTAGGGATAAACGTTTTTCGTTTGGTACAGAACCAATATTCATCCAGGGTGGGAACTTTAGCTTTTTCCCTGCAGCAAGCACAATGGAAACTTTCCGGGCCGATATTGTGTGAGGTGATTATACTGGGATATAATGAACGGAAGTCAAATACCACGAGCTCTTGGTATACTCCCGGAAGCGGCTCGTATACAAATCCTCCTTCGTAAGTTTCTTCCATGCGGTGATCCATTTCCTCTCCGACGGGTTTATTGGGAGCGAGCACGTTATATTCTCGGGCTCGCTTTAAGATATAACTTTCAACTAAGCGGGCAAAGCGCATGCGGATTACGTCAAAAGTAGGTAATCCCACGAGCTTAGTAAACTCCAGCATATCGTACAGTAACTTTTTGCACAATCTCAGCGTAAGGTGAGCGTCGTGCAGGTTGTATTCACAATAATCATGCAGCCCATCCGGAGAATGATCCCACACTTCAGCCAGCTGATCCAAATTGATTATTTGCTTTTTATCGCCTAATATTTCTTCGCTTACTGAATCTAATGAATAGCTGTCCGTCTTCAGGTTCTTGCCGAAGATATTGCGGATGAACTTGCACATATCGAGATGCGGAATTCCGGTTATTTTACTATCGCCTTCCCGAAAGTCAGCTTTGCTTCCGGCTTGGAGGTAAGAGTAATCCAACCCTAAGTCCAGCTTTATTCGGTGCATTTCGGCGCGATGCTTAAGGTACGGCAAGTCAAATCCGTCGGAAAAATATCCGGTTAGAATATCCGGCTTGAATTCTAACATGATTTCTTTGAAGCGTTCTAACAGCTGTACTTCATCTCTAACGAATTCTATGAACTCTGTATCATGCTTAAATTTTTTCCAGGTCAATACTTTTCTGAATTCTACTCCGGTTTCATCTATGCCATAGAATGCCAGCATCAATAAAGGATTTCTTTCAAAGTCAACTATTTTGTCCCGGGCATAAGTTTCAATGTCTACGGCTAGAATCCTCAGGTTTTGTACGCTTTCCAGACTTAATTGGGTTACGGAAGTGGCGGTGAAGAGGGGAACACGCAGGCTGGTTTCCTTACTAAATTCTCCTTCTGCCTGCACTAATGTCATGGGGATTATATTCATATCACGCAGGTAGCGATGGACAAACAGAATATCTTTTTCATAGCATTCAATTCCCCATGCTTGCAGTTCTCGGCTGATTATAGGCACTGCTTTGGGATAATTGGTATAGATTTTCCAGAGTTTTACTTTCTTTCCCAGCAGTTCTTTTTCTGCTTCTTCCCAACCGGTTACGGTGGCGGGCTCGGGCTTATTTTCCAGCTTTAGGTCTTTTAGCTTTTCAGCAATTCTGGCTTGATCCAATTCATGCACTTGGGCGTAGAAGAAAGGTTTGTATTGGTGAATTACGCACACACGTTCTCCGGTATCTTGCTTTCCATAAAGGTAGATGTAAGTAGTTCCGTCTTTATACCTGTAATCGAAGTCCAACGGATAGAAGCGGAGCTGCATAGTTTTACCTGAGAGTTGGAGAATTTTATAAGGTTTATGGATGGAAAGTTAAGGTATCCTTTTCAAGCTTTTCAACAAGTAATTATCTTTTCCATTAAGGCCAGAAATTTTCTCCGTCACAATCGGTGATACTTCTTTCTTCTCTTTTTTCTTCCCGATGTCTACTAACTTATCCCCTTCTTCTTTGATTAAAAGATATGATGTTTCTTTTTCGTCTTCAGACAGCTCTTTAGGTGTCCATTGCAGGTTCAATCCATCCCCTTCCCGGCGAGGAATAATTTCTACCGCAAAATGAGGCACTTTTTGCCCTGCCCCTAATCCGTTCTGCACTATTATATTAGTTCCATGCGCACCCATGCTTTCAAAGATAGCGACACTCACTTTATTAGCCAGAACAAAACATTTCTGGATGATATCGTCAGGAACCATTTCCATAATGGTAAAATGCTGTTTGGGAAATACGGTGAGCTGTCCAGGAGCGATAGAAAAGTCTTTTATGGCGATGATTACTTCGTTGTCTTCGTAGAGTATATCTGCTGTACTCTTCCGTTCAAGTATATCGCAGTATTCGCATTTCATGAGGGTTTTGGATGGGTTGTCTATTTGAATAAATTAGCAATATCGTCCAAGCTGGCATCTCCCGCGCTTTCTGGCTCATCTTTAGGCTTATTTTTTTTAGAGGAACTTAATTTAGAGGAAGATTTCTTGGATGCTTTTTTAGTAGTCTTAGCTGGTTTTTCTTCTACCTTTTCTTCAGCTGCGGTTTCCTCTTCAGCATCAGGTTCAGCAGTTTCTTCTTTAGTTTCAGCTGACTCTTCTTCAGGAACGGATTTTTCTTCTGGAACATTCTGTTCTCCTTTCGGCAACGCAGCCTGCTTCTCTTCTTTTACTCCCAACAACGTCTTTAATCGTTTTTCTACCAGCTCTTTTACTTTTGCTCTTAGCCCGGCATCAATTAGCTTATCTTCTACTTCGATTATTTTATCTCCTTCTTTTCTGGGAATTAAATGCAGCATGAAATGTTGGGCTCTTTGCCCGGCCACGGCGCCATTGGCCACGAATACATTAGTTCCGGATACTTTTAACACTTTGAGCAGGACTTGGGAGAGATATTTTGATACTAGGAATAAATGCCCGATTTCTTTATCAGGAATTTGAGGCATGATAGCATAATGTTCTTTAGGCATAATCAACAGATGCCCTTTAGAAGCGGGAGCAATATCTAATACGGCGATACACTTTTCGTCATCATATACTTTTTTGCTGGGAATCTTACCGGAGATGAGCTGGCAGAAGATGCATTGCTGTTTTTGGAACTCTTTCAGCTCCTCGGGAGACATCTTCTTGATCTTCTCTTCCAGCTGTTTCCGTTGCTCTTCAGTTAGTTCAGGCATGGTGGTGTGTTTAGTTGAGGAGTTTATAAAATTATTGCGAGGTTATTCACCTTTTCGCCTGCTCCCACAATGCCTGGAAGTACTTCCGATAGTTGGCGGCAAGATGCCGGTCTTGAATTAGCGTAGCAATGGGCTTTTCTGTCCACACGATGAACGCAACTTTATCTCCGTAAATAATGGTTTCGGTTAATCCGTCAAATTTCTTGGGTAGGAATCTTATGATAGTCTTCTTGCTTTGGATTACTTTAGACCATCTACGCAAGTCTTCATTGAATAACATCTTGACCACAATCTTTTTTTGGACCCGCTTAAGATTATAATTCTCCCAGAAAGTGGAGCCCATTAGTTCCAGTGAGATTCGAGGTGCTCCGATAACATAATAGTCCCTTCCCACGTTTAATGTGTCTTTGAATAATACCTTTAAGCCCCTAATCCCCCGGTAGATCATAGCTTCTTGCGGCAGCTTATGAATTGATTTCAGCTTTACTGCTTCACTCTTGAGTTCCTCCGCTAATTTCTTCCGCTCGTTAAGCTGCTCCTGCTCTTTATCCAGCATCTCCGTTATCATTTCCGGCGGGGCCAAAACAAGTTCGTGCCGCAATGCGGAGGATTTTGTGTTGAAGAAGGAGATAAAATAAATTACTCTCCCCAGTAGTGCGTGCATCTTTTTTTGTATTTGTTTAGCATCATAAAGTCAAAATCCAATCCCTATCGACTGCAAGAGCCGCAGAGGGATGGCTCCTACGGAGATGCGGCTCCAGCGATATTTATGACGAAGATTTTGAAGATGCTAAACAAATACCTTTTTTTCAATAAATTTAAATGCTATTCAATCACCATTTTAAACCTTTAAGTTCCCGTTCCATTTCTTCTCTAGTCTCTGCCCCCCTCTTTAATTTTATGCCCTTTTCAACCAATATTTTTTTTATGTCTTCGTAATTAACATCAGCAATTTCCGCTGCTTTCCCCAGAGAAATCTTCCCCTCTTTGTACAACACCGAAGCAATGGCTATCCTCAAATCTTTTCTTGTTGCTAGCAGTGTTCTCATCGCATCCCGCAAGAACTCAGAAGTGCTGTCATAATATCCGGTATCCGGAATAGCACTAAGCTCCAATCTCAACGTAGAGGGTACAGTAAAGCTCAAAGTTTCGCTGGTAGCCGCCATTGTTGTAGCAATATTGGGATAATATTTAAATGTTGCGGTAGATATCAGCATTTCTTCAGCTTCTTCATGTCTTCGTACTTCAAGTGAATCTTCTTGCCGGTGCTCACTTCCTGCAATAGAACATCTTTGCCCAAAATCCTGATTTGATATTGGTCTCCTTTATATTCAACAATATCGCCCTTCTTTGCACCAATTCCGCGGAAGAGAATAGTTAAGCGAGTAATTTCATTACCATCTTTCTGCCCGAAAATAGAAGTACTTTCTTTATATTCTCCGCCGAAGTTCTCCTGAAGCTTTCTGGCTAAAGTTTTGGTCAAGCTTTTATCAGTAAGATAGACATCCACTCCATTCTCCAAATCGAGGGCTTGGGCGATTCTCATTCCTAAGCGTTCTACTTCAGCATAAACAACCTCAACCAATTCAGTAGAAACATCTCTAAGCTGAAGTATCGCTTCGTAGTACTGGGCATGTTTGCCGGTTAAGTCGCGAACCATTGTTAACCACTTGTTTTGAGGTAGGATATAAATGTTACTTACGGATAACTCTCAATAGACATTATCGTGATGCTCATAATCAAGAAGCTTTACTACTTTATTTGATTCGTCTATCTCAAAAGTTAAAACGAAAGATTTCTGAATGTGTACTCTAAATGCGCCATGCATATCTCCACGCAAAGGTTTGTAATGATGGGGATTCTCCAAAATCTCATTAACTTTCTTATGAATTATCTCCAACTGGGCTTTGTCTTTTTTAGATAACTTCTGGAAAATCTTATCTGTACTATATCACTTAACTGCACAATATCACTCGCTTCATGTTTCGCCCCAACTTTATACCCGCTCAATTCAGCGAGCTCTTCTGCAAACTGCTGCACTTCTTCCCAATTGGGTACATTACTTTCAGTTAATCTCCTTCGGGACATTCCCAAGAAGCCATATCCTTTTACTTCAATAAACTGCGGCTCCATCAGCTGAATGAACGGCAGAAATTCTTTGGCATGAGCCATATTCTCTCCTTTAATCGCCGTAATCCGCAGTCTTTTCAGCATTTCCGGAACGGTTCCATTAGTAACTAAAAACACACTTCTAAATCCGAAATCGTCATAAAAAGAATCAATTAACAGTGGAAGTTTGGGATACAGACACGGTTCTCCAGTAAGAGAGATAGCCGCATGGTCTGGGATGAGGTACTTGGCAAATGCTTCCTGAAATTGTTTATCCGCTTTAACATTCTCTCTTCCTCCAAATCCGATTAATAATTCCCTTCTTCCATCAATACAGCCTTTGATGAGGTCTTGAGGTTCATCAGCCTCTCCTTCCCACTTGGTGGAGAATAAAGAAGTATCTCTCCAGCAGTGCAGGCAGCGATGGTTGCAGGTTATCGCTGGAGTCATCTCTAAGCAATTGCCGGTATGGATACCATAAAAATCCTGCTTGTAGCACACTCGGCCTTTGCGGATACATTCTTTAGTCCAGTGGCAGATTTTAACAGCAGAGTGCCTGCCGACGAGGCGGTACTGTTGAAGGTTGGCTTTTGCTTTTTGACGCGGGGATAACATGATTGCTTAGAATTAGGGGCTGATTTATTAAGAATTGTGTTAAATTGTTGAGTATAAAGCAATTCTTAATATTAGAAATGTGTTATTCTTTAGTTTGATTAACGCATTTCTTTATATTTAATTTTGGGAGCAACAAGAACAAAAGTTAGATCCCACTTCTCCAGCGAATGGCTATCAACTTTTCTTTTTCCGGAGGGGAGATCTGATAGTAAGCAGTTACGGGTTTGCCTTTTAGCTGTTCCAGGGCGGTGAGTTCTAAGCCCAACTGCGTAAAAGCGAAATCAATGCTTTGGGGCGGGGGCAGAGTCAGGGTGTGAGGATAATCCCTATCGGGGGGAGTATGGACTTTCACCTCTAATTGAGAAGCGGGAGAATCCAGCCATTGCGCTCTGTCTAAGTAAGTGTCATAGGCAAATAAAGGTGGTTGTTCAGGAAGGTGAAGAGGATAAAGTTGAAAGCTGCTTCCCTCCGCTAATGTTCTCACAAAAAGTTCGCCGGGATCTCTTTCAAAGAGTTCTATCCCCCGCAGATAAGTTAACAAGCTGGGCGCTCGAAGACCGGTCTCAATCATACTTACAAAGCTTCTCCTTACCTTCAGTAGCTCAGCTATTTCTTTTTGTTTTAAATGCCGCTGACGGCGTAAGTAACCGAGATTATCGCTTAGGTTTTTCAGCCACTGAGAGACTTGTGGCGTTAGCTCTTTTTCATCTTTACTCATATTTTCTCCGGCAGCGTAAAGCCAAACCCAGAACTCCCTTTTTCCTTAAAATCAACTCCAGAGCCAGCATCGTAGAGAATTATTCTCCACTTTTCTGCAGAAAAAATGGCTCATACTCTGCTTTTTTCTCATAAAAGTCTGCCAGCCGCGATAAAACCGCATCAAGTATCCCTCCTTCCTCCCCAAATTTTATTATTTCTACTACAAAAGCAGGGAAATATTTGGGATGTTTAGCTAACGCCTCGGCAAAATCGGCAGAAGACTGTGGAGCTTTAATTTTTCTAAACTCATTAAGATTAACCAGTTTTCCTTGTTGAAGCCGTTTAAGAGGCTCCGGCACCTCTTCTCCCACATCTTTTAAATGAGTGATATAATTTAAAATATCTTGTAAGCGGGCAAGGTTAAATTCTTTTGCAGTGTTAGACTGATAAACCGGTGTTTTGGCAAGAATCTCGTCTATCACCTCTTTAGGAAGAAAATTGGAATAGCTGTTGGCTTCTTTTAACGATTCCGCCAGGGGCAACCCCGCATTAAATAAAGTTGAAATGGCTTTATAAAATTTCCAAGTACACAGTTGTGATAGATTTAACCCTTTTTCCCGCAGCTCTACTTCTTTGTCTAGGTGGTCACGCAAATTAGCAAAACAAATGTCTAAATTACCCGTAGCTTCCCCTACAGAGACGAATGCCGGGATTAAAGGATGGAACGGTGGAACATTCTCCCTAAAGTAACTTTCCAGGTTTTTGCCTGCAACAAGATGAGTTTTCAACTCTACAAAGTGCTTTTCAAAGCGAGGGAATGCCTGAGAAAGCACTTCTAAGCTTTTTGATGAAGGCATCATTACTGCTTCAGTTAAGCACCACGCCCTCATTAATAATGCTTGTTCTGCTAAATCACCTAAATCTCCCATTATATCTATAATGCCATTCTCTGCCATTTAATAAATCACCAATATATTTTTAATGCGTAAAATATTTAAATACAAGGGTCTCCTTAGGGGTACCCTATGAATACATATGTACCATTACTGCAGGAAATAGGCTTGACTAAAGGAGAAATTAAAGTATATTCTTTTCTGTTACAGCATGGGCCACGCACGAAAACCCCTATAGTCCTAGCTTCAGGTATTTCCGGCTCAAAAATTTATGAAGTGCTGGAGCGGCTGCGGGAGAAAGGGCTGGTTAGCGAAACGGTTAAAGACGGGGCAAGGCATTTCGATGCCACTTCCCCTTTAAAACTAAAAGATTATCTACATCACAAAAAAGAGAACATAGCCAAAGCGGAGAGCGCCTTGAAGGGGATTCTTCCCAGCCTCTTGCAAATGAAAAAAGTTACCCCTCTTTACCCAGATATTTCCGTTTCTTACGGATGGGAAGGCCTAAGTGCAGTATATGAAGAGCTACTAGAACGAACCAAGAGGAGAGGAAAAGTATACGTTATCGGAGCAAGCACTGGGAAAAATATTTTGATGACTGAACTATTTTTCACCCGTTACGGCAAGAAAGCCACAGAGAGAAATATCAAAATATTTGTTTTGTTCAATACCAGCGCAAGAAAGTATGCTCAGCGGATTGAGCAGAAAATCGGAATGAATTATCAAAAGAAGTTTTTATTTCACAAAACACCTACGGAAGTAACGACTAGCGGAGAGGTTACCCTCATTACGATTTTTCATGAAGAGCCCACGGTAATTAAGATTGTAAATAAAGAAACAGCGAATTCTTTCCGGCAGTATTTTTTAGCGCTGTGGGAATTGGCGAAGAAATGAACTTTCCTTTCTAAACTCATCATCCCTTACATAAAACTTAATCTTCAGCCTCTCTCCGATATTCCCATCAACCATGAAATGAGGAGAATGCCTTTTGAGAGTATACAATGGCCTTAAGAATTCATGCTGCTCTTCTTTAGACCCAAATCCGTCATATCTTGCACCCAAGTCATGCCCCAGCTCGTTAGCAATTATCGCATCGCTCCACATATCAGCAAATCTTAATACTGTAGACTTAGTCTTAAAGCGGTAGTACTGAGATTCATTAATGTAAGGCCGGGTATTAGTTGTTATGAACTCTCTGGCTCTGACATTCTTGAATAACATCTCCTGTACTGCTTGATGCCCCTCACCACCCAGCCAGGCATGGGTAAAATAAATCAGCCGATCTGCCGGACGGCCGTAGGTTTTTCCGGTAGCGGCACAAGTATTTCCCTGATCAGACCATTCTGCGGCTTTCCGCTGGGTTCCTCCTGTATCTCCTCCGTCGTCAGCAGTAATTTCAATCTTTCCCTCCAAAGTATCAAAGCTATCTGAGACCGCTCCGACGTCAATTTCTACCGCATCGGGATCGTTCTTAGCTTTACGAGCTTTATTGCAGTAGATAATAGATACATTCTTCAGGAATAATGCTCCATAAAGTTGGTTTATGAACAGAATATTGCCTTTGTCCATGGCTTTCAGCACTATTTTCATTCCGCCATCTTTAAGAAAATCAGTTCCAGCCAGCGAAGAGTGGTACAGGAGATAATCTGCCGCCAAAGCATGGGGGCTGATGGACTTGAATACTTTTCTTCCCAGTTCTTGAATAAGAGGATCTTTTACATCAGCCTGAGAAGGCACCCGAAGCTGAGCTGATATAAGCCCTTTCGCTTCAGAAGCAATAAGCTCAGGAGGTATTAACCCATATTCTAAGGCATAAAACCCAGGAATGCGCGGGGAATGCTCATGAGTGGTTATTACTTCATCAATACCAGCAGCTTTGAACAGCCGTGCATGAAATCTTACCGTAGTCGGCTCTCCTAACGCTTTTTCATCTTCTTCCCAGCCCCGGTCTTGCCGATTATGAGGCAAATCAGTAGCGAGAAGAACTACTTTGTCAGCATAATGTTCTTTGGCCGTAAATGCGGTTATCTGAGCCCTTTCCACTAATTCTTCCGGGCTTTTGTAAGGGCCAGGCAGCATTAAGATATAAACAGTCTTGCCCCGGAGATCTTTAGGACGATCATTTCCTAATACAAACTTAGGGCAGAACTCTCCCACACTAAAACTTCTCGGCTCCATGAATTGATGCCTTAAATCTATCCCTTTTATTCCAAAGCAATGCTCGCCGATTCGGGTGGCAGTTTCCATATGCGTAGTAGAAATAGGCGCCAGAACCAGCCGGTGGATGACATCATCAAGGGCACTTTTGGATTCCAACTGAAACATAGTTGTAGCAACCTAAAACCCCTATATAAACTTTGTCGGTAGGAAGAATATACTTTACTTGACTTTCCTCCAAACTTGATTTTCCTCCAAAAACCTTATAAAACTGCGGTTTAAATAACCACTTAATGGCAGACGAAGAGCAATTAAAGCAGAAATACCTGCAGTTGCAGCTGATGCAGCAACAGATGGAAGAAGTTAACCAGCATCTGACTATGCTGGCTGAACAGAATGCTGAGCTAGAAGTATCTCTGGAAGCATTGCAAGAATTGGAGCACACTAAAGTGAATAACGAGTTCCTGGCTCCGATAGCTAACGGCATCTTTGTTAAAGGAGAGTTAAAAGACACCCAAAAGCTGGTGGTAAATGTCGGCTCTAATGTAACCGTAGAAAAAACAGTTTCAGAAGTAGTGGAACTGTTACGAGAGCAGCAAATCGGGTTAACCGCTAATTTACAAAACGCAGAAGCAGTGATACAGCAGTTGAATGACCAAGCGATGATGCTGTATCAAGAGCTGCAACAGCAATCCAAAGAGTAATTCTACCATGTTCGGCAAACTTAAAGAGAAGCTCAAAAGTGCACTTTCCCTCTTTTCTAAGAAAGCAGAAGAGGAAGCAGGGATTACACCGGAAGAGAAGGTTGAGGTTAAAGAAGAAGTAGAAGTTAAGGAGAAGAAAGAAGTTATTGTAGAAGCAGTTAAAGAAGAGAAGAAAGAGGAGGTAGTTGAGAAGAAAAAAGAAGAAATAAAAAAAGAGAAGGCAATTTCTGAACATAAAAAAGAACCTGAACCTCAGCCGGAAGAAAAGCGCGGCTTCTTTTCCAAGCTGTTCGGAAAGAAAGAGGAAGAAGAACCAAAAAAAGAAATAGGGGAAGAGAAGAAAAAAGAAGTAACAGAGGAACCGGAAGAAAATGTAGGAGAAGTAAAAGTAGAAAAAAAAGTAAAAGAGAAAGCCAAAGAAGTAGAACCAAAACCAGCCGAACCCGAAGAAAAGAAAGGTTTCTTTGACAAGATTAAGCAGACGCTTACCACCAAGACCATCTCTGCCGATAAGTTTGAAGAGCTATTCTGGGAGCTGGAAGTTGCTTTATTAGAAAATAATGTTTCCGTAGAAGTTATTGAACGAATAAAAGAGGACCTGAAAGAAGAATTGGTGGATAAGCCCATTCCCCGAGATGTAGAACGAGTTATCGAAGAAACGCTTCAGCGGACGATGCGGGATATACTTTCATTTGAGAAGATTAATCTGGTGTCTCTAATTAAAAAAACAAAAAAAAGGCCGTATGTAATTGCCTTCTTTGGCATCAACGGCTCGGGAAAGACTACCTCTATCGCTAAGTTAACGCATTATTTTCAGAAGAATGGGTTTTCAGTAGTTCTCGCTGCCTGCGATACTTTTCGTGCAGCAGCTATTCAGCAGTTGGAAGAGCATGCGAATAAGTTGGGAGCGAAGATGATAAAGCACGATTACGGCTCGGATGCGGCGGCCGTAGCCTTTGATGCGGTTAAATATGCGGAGAAGAATAATATTGACGTGGTTATGGTAGATACCGCCGGCAGATTGCATAGCAATACTAATTTAATGGCAGAGCTGGAAAAAATTATTCGGGTTACTAAACCGAACTTAAAATTGTTTGTAGGAGAATCTATTACCGGAAATGATTGTATTGAGCAGGCTAAGCAGTTTAATGCATTGGTAGAGATGGATGGAACGATACTTACTAAAGCCGATGTGGATGAAAAAGGCGGGGCGCCGTTGTCTATTGCTTATACGATTAACAAGCCCATATTATTCTTAGGAGTTGGTCAGAATTATGATGACTTGGAAGAGTTTGATACAGATGTGATGATGAAGAGGTTGGGGTTTTGAGTTCTTTACACAAACCTTTTTAAAATACGCTCAAATTTACACTCTTGGAGATGTAGGTAGTAGCTTACCTGAATCCAAATAAACTTTAAGTTAGAGCATATCGCTCGCTTACAAATAAACATATTATTGGAGGCTAAAATGGGACTGTACCAACACGTCAGAGAACTGTGGACTAAACCGCAGGCAAATATGGCAGAGTTATGGAGAGAGCGCTTAATAGCATGGCGCCGGGAAGATTCTACGGTAAAATTAGAACACCCCACTAGGATTGACCGGGCGCGTTCTTTAGGGTATAAAGCCAAACAGGGAATTATGGTAGTCAGGCAGAGAGTCCTTCGAGGAGGAAAAAGAAGGCCAAGCGTCAGTGGAGGAAGAAAGCCTTCTAAATCCGGAAAGAAACTTAACCTGAGAAAGAATTACCAATTAATCTGTGAAGAAAGAGCTAACAAGCATTATCCCAACTTAGCCGTGCTGAACTCTTATTGGGTAGCTCAAGATGGACGATACTATTGGTATGAAGTTATCTTAGTTGATCCATCACATCCGGTGATTAAATCTGATCCTCACTTAAATTGGATCTGCGGGCCTAAGAATTGGAGCAGGGTATTCCACGGCAAGACTTCAGCTGGACAAAAGATGAGAGGAATGCTGTACAAAGGAGCAGGCGCAGAGAAAGTCAGGCCAAGCAGAAGGGCTAACTTGAGAAGACTATAAGTGCCATGAAAAGAGTTTCTTCTTTTTTGGTGTTTTTTCTTTTTGTTACTTTAATTATCGGCGGAAGTATCTGGTACAAAGATGCGATTACGTCTAAGATTAACGGATTAACCGGCTCATTAATTGAATCGGGCTCGCCAAGCCAAGTTGATTTTGCAATTCAAGATTCGGGCTCAATTGAAGTGTATTTTTGTCCGGAGGAAGATTGTGAGAATGAATTGCTCAATTTTATTGATTCAGCACAGCAATCTCTGCATTGTGCGTTGTATGAAATTGATTTGGAATCAGTGAAACAGAAGCTGCTGGATAAAGCCAGAAATATTGATGTGAAGGTTGTTACTGATGACGCTTACTTAGACCAGTTCAATTATTCTTTTGTTAAAGCGGATAAATATGGGTTGATGCACAATAAATTTTGTGTGATTGACGGAAAGAAGGTTTCTACCGGCTCTATGAATCCAACTGATAATTGCGCGCATAAGAACAACAATAACCTGCTGGTGATAGAGTCTAAAGTTCTGGCGCAGAATTATGAAGATGAATTTCAGGAGATGTGGAACGGAACATTCAAGAAAGGAGCTAAAGTGAAAAATCCAAAAGTAGCTTTAGGAAACATCACCATAACTTCTTTGTTCTGTCCCGAGGATGGTTGTGCTAATGCAGTTAAAGAAGAGCTGAAGAAAGCGCAGACTTCAATATACTTTATGGTGTTTTCGTTTACACATGATGGAATTGGTAATATCTTATTGTTGAAGCACTTGGATAATATTACGATAAATGGAGTGATGGAAGTTAAGCAGATAGATAAAGATTCTGAATTCAGCCGATTGGTTAATAATGGAATTGACGTGCGCAAAGACGGGAATAAGTATAATTTGCATCATAAAGTGTTTATTGTAGATGAGGAAACGGTGATAACCGGCTCATTTAATCCTACACAGAACGGAGACAAAAAGAACGATGAGAACCTGGTGATAATTAAAGACAAAGGTATTGCCAGAGAGTTCGTGGAAGAGTTTTGGAGAGTGTATGAGGAAGGGACAGAGACGTAATCTATATATACCAATACTGCTTTTCCAGCCTATATGTGCATCTCGATAAAATATCATTTAATAACCCATTTTCCTAAACGGTATGCTCTGTACAAGAAAGTATTTGCTAATCTTATTTACTTTGTTTCGGGTATAGTGATTCATCCCCGTAAGAATCTTCTCAGCCATAAAGACTTATTGCAAGCGAGAGTTAAACTGAGGAAAGGAGACGTAGTTATTGCAGGAAATCTTAGGGAATTATCACACTTGTTTATTACCGGCCCAGTAACACACGCTTTATTGTATATCGGTCATCGTAAGTTTGTACATGCCATTGCTGACGGGGTGGATTACACCACACTGCATCATCTGTTTACTGAATATGACACCATGGTAATTATGCGCCTGCCTAAAGGAACACCTCATCGCAAGCGAAAGATAAAACTGGCGGTTAAGCATGCTGAAGCCCAGATAGGAAAGCCGTATGATTTTGGATTCTCCGGAGATAAAAATAAATTCTTCTGCACCGAGCTGGTTAATTATGCTTATAGTAAAGCAGGGCATGATACGGGATTGAAGAGTATGGGCCAGTTCAGGACGTTTGAAGAAAAGATTGAAAAGAGGCTCATTTCGGCTACCAAAGCATTGCATCCAGAGAAGTTCATTGAAGGCAACTTTGACTTGGTATTTGTATCGCACAACCTGGAGATAACTAGGAAGCTGAAGTTCAAGATGAGACGTTAACTAAGATTATCCAAAACCTCATGCGCATCACTGGTTGAAAGATACTCCAGAATCTCTTTATTCTCTTTCCTTAACAAAAACTGCATTCTTAGCGCATTTCTTTCTTCATTAGAAACACGGGCAAATTTATCGGTATGAATCAAACCATAAGGATAGCCTAAAAAAATGGCATCGTGGCTGTTAGCAGCAAGAATGGAGAGAACTTCTTTATTTCCATCAAATCTAAACACGTGCTTGGCTCTCTGGTGCAATTTTACAAAGTAAGTTTTTCCGTCTACAAAATAGCTCCAGCAGCCAGGTGGATTAATCTTATTGAGCAAAACTACGGGCGAATTGCCGCTTATGGTGAATAAAGAAGAAGTTTTGGCTAGAGCAGAAACGTTCTCATTCAATCGAGAGATAAATTTATTTTCATTTTTGTAAGTTGCATCTAAGTTTCCATCGAGAACCACAAAATCTACTTTCTCCTGAAGTTTAACTGCTAAAGATAGTTCTGAGAATCTTCGGGCAATATTAGTAACTTTGCTTATTGCTGCTCTTTCGACTCCGCTTTTGATGGTGGCATCGTTGGAAGAGATGAATAATTCCTCTTCGTCAATTAGCTTTTCTCCCTGAACGGGGAATATTTTACTTTCATAGAATAATTCTTCTTTGAGACTATTTTCAAGACCCTCTTTTTTCCAAACAGCTGTGGTCAGCAGGTAAAATTCATGCTTGAATGATTCTTTTTTGGTATTATTCTGGAACACTTGGGTGAAGACGCGGATAAAGCTCAGGCAGAAGTTTCCCGCAGAGATGAGCTCAGCCTGCCCGCCGTCGATGAAAGCGATGGTTTTGGGTTGGGTTAAGGTTGGAATAGAAGTGAAATTAGTTTTATCAATTTGGATTAATTTATTATTGAAAATTAGCTTGTCTTCTAAAGGGAAGCTTAAGAGCTTTTCTTTTATGGCTGAAGAGATATCTTTGATCATAATCAGATTAAATGGGTAGTTTTTTAAATGTTTATTGTTTTCTAGGATATACATGAACCCCTATTACAAATACCTCGAACACACCGCCGACGTCCTCTTCGTAGCAGAAGCTCCTTCCCTGCCAGAACTATTCAACCAATGCGCTTTAGCCGTAGAACAATCCATGGTAGAAGTTAAGAAAGTATCCCCCAAGAAGAAAGCAGTAATAAAGCTGGAAAATAAAAACATTGATTACCTACTGTTTGATTTCCTGAATGAGCTGTTGATTTACAAAGATGCCAAACAACTCATGTTCAGCAAGTTTGAAGTAAAGATTGAAGAAAAGAAAGGAATATACCACTTAAATTGTTTAGCATACGGAGAAAAGTTAGATGTGGAGAAGCACCAAGCTAAGGTTGATATTAAAGCGATAACTATGCATATGTTTGAAGTGAAGAAAACAGTATCGGGATGGAAAGCACAGGTGCTGGTGGATATATGAATTAAAATGGCACTACAACTTCGAACTTATGTCCATGAAAGCAAGCTAGAAAAATGGTGCGCAGAGCTTCCTGACTGCGAGGAGTTCCTGCAGAATTTCTTCTGGACTTGCCGACCTTACGATTATAACACCAATAAATACAATTTTGTGGATGATATCGCAGGACAGCTGCTAGTGGATAAAGAATGGTACAAATTCTGCCAGCCATTGCTGCAGGCATTTGAAGAGATCGCTTATCGGGGAGAAGAGCTGAATTAGTCCCCCAAAATACCTACTTCCTCCCCAACTCCATCATCACGCTCTTAGACATAAACTCATACTTCACTTCTTCATATGCAAACAAAACTTCGTAATTCTTTATCGCTTCGGCAAATTGCGCTTTCATCTTGTTGATGGTGTCATGAAACTCATCCAAATTGTGGCTGATGACATAAATCAGATAATCATAATAGCCAAAAGTCTTCGCGCACCATAATACCGACTGCTCTGCTTTCAGAAAGTTCTCAAACTGCTTAACTTTAGCGGCATCCTGATTCAAGTTCACTAACACTGCATTTATAGACAGCCCTAACGCGGAATAATTTACTGCCGGGCGGAATTCAACAATAAGCCCGCTTTCTTCCAGCTGCTTTAATCTATATTTGATAGCATCTTTAGATAGTTTTAACTCTTCTGCCAGTGACACATTAGTCTTAGTGGCATCTTTAGACAATGAGTACAGCAGCTTTAAGTCGGTAGCATCAAAAGAAGCTGGCTTATCTTTCTTTTTCATCGGTTGAAAATTAACCTTATTAGAGGATTTCTTAATATACTTGTCGGGCAATACTCTCGCTGAAATAGTTTTTAATAATACTAAGAATTGATCTTTACGAATATTAATCTGGTCGGCTAATTGAGCATATTTCTTCAAGAAGTCCTCTTCGTCTTTGGCAATAATAGAAATCTCCATGTTGTATCTGCCGCTATACATTATCAACGCATTGACAAAATCAGATTTTAATGCCCGTGAGAGCAATTCTTTCTCTTCAACCGGCGTATGCGCATCTACAAACACATGATAAGACTTGTATCCTAATTTACGAATGTTAACTACTGTTCGATATCCCGTAATGAGCTGCTGGTCAGACATCTGCTTCAGGCGATATTCTACTATCTGCCGGGAGAGGTGGCATTTTTCCGCGATTTTGGTTAAAGGCTGCCGGGCATTATTCCGAATCTCGGACAGAATCTTCCAGTCATTAGCGTCTAATTTCAGTTGGTGCGGTGTAGGGGTTAATACTCTCATAGATACAATAAAGCGCATTATATATTTAATTCTTTCGCTTTTTTCATAAAAATCAGGCAACGGATATTAAATACTACTTACACTATTGATAGTTATGTTTATGGTGGAACGGGGGAGGAAAACATGAGAATAACACTGTTTGGCACCAGAGGATCAAGACCGGTATCCGGACTACAGTATAATTGTTATGGTGGAGATACCACTTGCGCTGCCGTGTTCGCCGATAGCCAGAAAACATTTATTTTAGATGCGGGAACTGGAATTTGCGGATTGAACCAGATAGGAGATAAAGAATTGTATCTGTTATTAACGCATCTGCATTGGGACCACATTCAGGGACTGCCGTTTTTTGAGCCGGCATACAACACCGATAAGAACGTTTTGATTTACGGAAAAGCTAATGGAAAGGGAGTAAAGAAAGTATTGGAAAACCAGCATGAGCGGATGAACTTTCCGGTTCCGTTCGATGCTCAAAAAGGAATAAAAGACATATTTGAGTTTGGCCCGGGAGAGGAGATTTACGACGACGGAGAGCTAAGCATAGATACTCTATTGCAGAATCATCCGTCAGGAGGAAGCATAGCTTACCGCTTTAGAGAACGGCGGGCTAATGGGGAATATGCTACATTTGTGTTTTCTACTGATTACGAGCCGGAACATAATTGGCTGGATGATAAAGTAGCAGAATTCTGGAATGGGGCAGATTTAGTAATTGCAGACATGCAGTACGAGCCGCAGGATTCTGAACGTGAAGAAAATAAGTATAAACCAGGATGGGGACATAGCGATTACAAAAGTGGGATAAGATTAGCTACAGTTGCTGAAGTAAAGAAATTAGTCGGCACACACTTTAATCCATTATCTACGGATAATTATCTGGTGGAACTAGAATCAAGGATGAAAGAAGAAGCGGGAAGAGTGGCGGAACAGTTAGGAAAAACTGAAGTGGAGACGGGATTAGCACAGCCGCTTCAAACCCACATTCTTCCTTCAGAGAGCTATGTCCTTTAGCTCTGCTCTTTAAGTGAAAGCAAGTCATCCTGTGAGGGTATGTGCATAGCATCTTCAAAGAGAGATAAGTGAGGTAAACACATGGTTCCACCAGAACAAGCGGGAAGCCCCTTGCATATAGCAGTAGGGGGCAACCCGACTTACGATAATTCAATAATAGAAATAGAGTATTTGTTTAGCATCTTCAAAATCTTCGTCATAAATATCGCTGGAGCCGCATCTCCGTAGGAGCCATCCCTCTGCGGCTCTTGCAGTCGATAGGGATTGGATTTTGACTTTATGATGCTAAACAAATACGAAATAGAAAATAAAAAAGGACCTATTTCTTCCCTTTCTTTTTCTTCTTAGCTCCACATCCGCAGCAGCAACCCATAGTTATCACCTCGTTTGTTTTTATGGTGGGAGTAAAGTGAGCTGGTTTATATGGTTTTCTTGGAATAGTTTAATGAATAAATACCTCTGAAAGAAAAGGGATTAAATCTTATGTTTCTTAAGAGAAAAGGATATAGTAATTGTGAATTACTTTCGAATATCTATTCACAATTACTAATAGCAAATGTGTGAATAAAAGTACGAATATTTAACACATTTGCTATATTATGAGCCTGAAAGACACTTAATTCAATCAAATCTAACCCAACCACATCAACAAAAACCACTAAAAAGTAGTAATCTTTAAATATATGCTCACAAATCAACAATAAATGCATGGCAAATAAACCCGTCAGCGTAATAGCAGAACTGTTAGGAGATAGAAAATATCATGCCCTAGTAGATAAAATCCTGTTAAAGCGCCTCTTATCTGAATTGTATGATCGCGGACAGCGTTATGCAGATGTCCGGGAGAAAATACAAAGAGAAGAATTTTCACTGGAAGAAGAGGTGGATTGTGTAAAAGACGGTTTTAGGGCTGGCCGGCTTAGGTTGGTTATTCCTGAATCTAACTTTGGGATGGCTAGCTTTTATCGCATAGCTTTCTCTAAAGAAAAATCAAGTGAAATAGCTCGAGATTATGAAATCAGTAATTTTCTACAGGACAGAGGAGTAAAAACCCCGTCAGTAGTATACAAGGCAGGAGGATTTACCGCCACTGAGTTTGTCCGAGGAGAAAGTTTCTTAAAAGTGTTAAGAGATGAAGAAGCCAACAACACCAATAAACGAACTGCTAAAGTACAAGAAGAAGTGCTGGATCAGATAGCAAAGTATCATACTCTGCCTCTTGACCAGAAAATAAAGCGGATTTTAGATAATGGCCAATTACAGAAATATTCATTTAGCAAGTTCGTAAAAGCCATTGCCGCGGGCCAGAAAAGGCCGGTTTCTGGGACAGATGCTATGCTTGAATGCTGGAAAGAATCCATAGATGATTACTTAACCGCTACCGGCACCGGAATACTTCACAATGACTTGCATAATGAGAATATCATTGTTCATTATAATCATCCTACTATTATAGACTGGGGAGATGCAACCATGGGGCCGGTGCATTATGATGTGTGCCGCCTGCTGCTGACCAGCGGATTTTTTAATGAAACGTATAAAGAAGAGATAGATGCCTTGTCTGCAAGATGCAACCGCAAATCTGACGGAAAACCGGTTCAGCCCCAAAACGGTTCTCAGCAAAAGATTGAAGCTATTTTTGACCGCCATTTCGCTGCAGCAGCTCCAAGTTTAGAAAGAAAGTTGTTTCCAAGTTCTTCAGGAATAGAGTGGAACTCCGAACGCTTTTATCATGCGTTTAATCGTGCTCATGCTTCAACCAGATTAAGGCTAGCAGGATCAACTTACAAATTGCTTCAAGTGATGAAGAAGAATAATGCCTTTGACCGCCTGCTGACTACAGAGGAAAAAGAGCTGTTGGAAAATCTTCCTTCATATCATTTTACGTGGTGCCTGAAAGCATTGCAGAAAGAAGGGCTGCATGGCGTTGCCAGCGACTTAGAATCTCTCGTATTGGAAACTGGAATGCACCGCAAGCCGGAATGTGGAGCGGTTGAAGATGGAGCACTAAAAGATTATTCTATGGAAGAGTTCATTCAGAAGTACAATCCAGATGTTAATTCATGGGTGATGCTGCAGAAAATACAAGATAAATTAGGATTAGTGGAAAAAGAGACCGAAACTCAAGAAACTGACATTAGAAACAAGGCCAGAAGACGCAAATTAAAATTTTTATCTCGTATTGCTGCCGGAGCCACAATATTGATTGGGGGAGCATTAGGAGCATATACCAAGTACGTGCAGCCAGAGCAAGAGAGAATTAGAGAAGAAATCAAAGTAGTAGGCCATCTCGCCGAAAACTGGCCGCAGGATTTTTCGGATAAAGTAATGCTCATTTATGAATTCCCGCATCTCAAGTATAAGTATCAAACCGTTCACAGCACCAAGCTCGTTCCAGCCATTGCTAATTTTTTATATGTTCCTTCTACCGGCTTCCGTGAAAGGGTGGACGCACAGTTTAACCAGTTTAATGAAACTCACTTAGATATCCCTGTTTTATTTGATGTTAAAGCATGCTTAAAAGATGGAGAAACCATTTCATTGTGCTATCCGCACCAGCTTTCATCGGAGGAGCAGTTAAAGCAGAAGAGAAAAGAACTTGGGGGGAGCAGAACCTCATGTTTGGATGACCATACTACTCTTCCTTGGGAATTTCAGTGGGAAAAAGGAGGATTAACACGATTTGATTATTATGAAAGTAAGAGCATATCGGAAACGGTAGAAAGCTTGGAATATCTCTATTTCCGTCTTCCGGGATTAATTCGTGCTATAGAAAGAGTTTCGGGAGATAAATTCAATGAACAGTTAGATGACGCGGCAAAGAGTTCCGGCTACGATGGAGATGATGCCCGCTTTAAAGCTCATCTATTCGCCAGCAGTCTTGCCCAAAGGATTAAACCTTCAGGAAATATTGCGGAAGCTTATGTAGGTATATTTTGCCCTGACGATGCAGTGCTCCTGCATGCTCAAAACTCAACCGAGAAGATGTTTGTTGAATCTGAGCTACCCTGCGCCGAAGATGCCCGTAACGCTTACTTCACTTTCCTCCGCATGAATGGATTAGATTTAGAAACCAGTGTTGAGCTGAAGCACAAAGTAGAAGATGAATACCAGCTGATTCTTTCCATAAAAGAGAACTCTCCTGGCGTTAAAGTTGATTCTAGTGAGGTGGGGGAGACTTTACTTGGACTGACTAAATTAGGATATGTTGTTTCAAGTGATACTTTACAACTAAAGCTGGCAGTGGTAAATAGTATGTCCGAGCCGCTTGAAAAACACATGGACGAACTACGCACAGGCAGAGAGGTTAACTCAGCTTGTGAATCATTAGGTACTATTAATGCACATGAAGAAATGCTAAACTGCGAGTATTTCTGGTCATTAGCTCGGGACAAACTCGCTCAAGTAGAAAAATTAAGTTACAATCTGTATGGAATTGGGTTAAGGGGAGCAAATAGACAGCAAGAATCAGTGCAGATGACAAAAGTAATGAGCTGCAATTTTAGAGCTGCAGAATTACTGTCTTCATTAGAAATCCGTGGATTGTATAATGATGATTACCTAATGGGACTTGCATTTTCAGAGAATAATAGGATAATGTCTCAAGACGAGGTAAAGTTTAATGAAGAGCTTCTAGGCGAAGACATGAACCAAGCACAAAGAGACAAAAACCTGTTCAAGCTGGGAGGGCAATGCGGCAGATGGCTGTATGAGCTGCACCAGCAGTGTTATCTATCCGGAGATCTAAGCAAAGAAACTTACCACAAGTTCCTGGATGCAGCTGATACTTTAACGCAAAGTTATGAGGCCTATACTGAACTGGCTTTAAGCATACTTCCTTCGGGGATAAACAATAGTGCAGACCTCCTGCTGCCGTCATTTCCGGGGCTGGAGGAGAAAAAATGATTTCAGCTATAATTATGGATGCGTTTGGAGTATTGGTGGAAAGTAAAGGCAACACCAGCAGAATGTTCTATGAGTATGTGAAAGATAAGACTGCTGCACCCAAAGAGGAAGTAATGCGGATTTATAACCAATATCGGGCACGTTCGTTTACAGAGAAAGATTATAATTATGAAGAGGCGATTAGAGACACTTTTTGGGAATTGGATATGAAAGAGTATTATGATGATTTCCTGAAATTAAATCAGGTAGAACAGAAAAAGATAGAAGTTAAGAATGAAAGTGTGATTAAAATGCTATCCGGATTGAAGCAGAAAGGAATTTCCGTGTATGTGTTAACCGATTTTGACGAGCCTACAGATTACGTCAGAAATATTTTCTCAAAGTTAGGGCTGCTAGAGTTAATTACAGATATTATATCGTCTAAAGATGTGGGGCATATGAAACCCTCTCCAGAAGTATTTGATTATACACTTAGAAAGTATGGGCTGAAAAAAGAAGACACCGCTTTTTTAGGGCATTCTCATGATGAGGTAAGAGGAGCACATGAGCTGGGATTCAAGACCTTTGCTTGTTTTTACGCGGATGAAGAAGGAGATTTCTCTTTTGTGCCGGATGAGCAGAGGCTTTCCGGACTGGAAGAGTTAGTAGAGAAAGTAGCACGGGAGGATTAAATAACTATCAACTCCCTTTCATATTTAATCCATACAACTCTTTGGTTATGAACCAAGCTGCTCCCATCAATGCCCCTAAATTCCAGTACAACGGCAAATCGTTAACTGTAGCCTTTTGAGCATAACCTTCATTCCACACCCTCTCACGATTGTTTAATAGTTCGATGGCCTTATCTAAATTATAATTCAAGCACAAATCCCTCAGGTCACGCAAATGGTTATTTATCAACTCTAACGTAAATAAAGCATTTTTGGAATAATTTATCTTTTCCAACGACAACGCCATATTAACTATCGATTTATAAGAGCTATTAACGGTATTAAAATGTTCAGTTATATTATTTCTTATTTTGACTTCCTCGCGGCTATAACTTACCATGCTAAGAAGGCGGGAGTAATACAGGATGAATCTTCTGGTGTTAGAGAAAGAGGGCTGTATTACTTTTAGTTTGTCTTTGTCATGCGCTTTCAACCCGGAAAGAACTTCCGCAGCTTGACTGGAAAGCAGGAATAAAATGCGGTTGAAGATATTTTGGGCAGATTCCGTATCTACACCAGCACCCAAATCTTTTATTACGGTTCTTTTTTCACTTTGCTCAACGATTTCCATTCCGATTAATTTTTGGTTTACTAACTCCTGCAGTAATTCAGTGCTCTTACGTTCTTTTTTTGGCCTTAACACGTGGGAATAAACACTAATGGTGGGATTATGAATCAGCTCGACAGTTTCATATCCGAGCAGATACGCAGTCTCAATATTTCCGGCCGTGAGCTTGTCATTTAATTTAGTAATATTTAATTGCAGTGTCTTTCCTTTCTTAACCTGCCCTGAGCTTAGCTTTAGGACTCCTTCTTCTTCAGCAACCTCAAGATAATCGCCTTTGTCCAGCTTGTTTTCCCTTATCCACGCTGAAGGCAGGCTCATCACATAAGTGGCTTGCCCCAATTTGATGATTTTACGCTTCATGTGCTGTATAAGAAACTAAGAGAGATATATAAGCTTTTCTAATATTTCTTAAGAATTTGCCCTTTCTTATATATCTTAAGCAGAAAGATTATATTTGGGGAGGTTTAATCTATACTCAACTGCGTCTCATAATATCAAACGCACTATTACGACTATCTTGTGTGTTTGATATACTCCTAAGTGGTTTTGATAGAAAAGTTTATAAATAAGCACTACTTAAAAGTAATAAAATGACCTGCGCCACGGATTTAATTGGACCAGTAGTTGGAGTTCATCCGGTTAGTGGAGAGACTAAAGTAAGCGAGATGTATTCCCGAATTACCCCGGAAACAATCGATGATATTTTTCAAACGGATTTATCTCACAAATTTGGTGAACAAGTTAGAGGGGGAAAAGCAGTGGTTTATGCGGACTATTATGGCAGATATCACGTTGCATTCCTCACTGAGGCAGTTTACACTCACCATCGGCATGCTGCAGCCACTTTGGTAGGATTAGATGATCCTAGAGCAAAAGCGTTGTACGAGGGAGATTACGATCAGGTACATGATTTACTGGACAGAATTGGGGGATTTGAATTACAATTAGATGCACAAACACGCCAGATTATAGGCATCCAGCAGGATTCCTGGATTACCAAGAGGCAAAGAGACCGAGGAAGAGTGATTAGCTCCACCATGCAGGAAGAGATGGTGTTAGAATTATTGTCGAGCATAGATCCTTCTTTACTTAGTGAGAGATATCGTGAACTGGAATGTATTGATGATCAGGAGCTGTTTGTCCCATCTATACCACTACAGGCATATCAAACTCATCCTTTAAATTGAGGGTTAGCTTATTAACCAATACCGCTAAATTCTTTGAGAACCCCTCTAAATATTCCTGCTTTCTTCTTTGCCCTACCCGAAAATAATAGTCTTTATTAAAAGAGAGGAGACAACCAGAAAGCTCATTTTCTCTTAATACCTGCCGGATTATTTTGGCATCCGCTTCAGCATACTTAAAGAACCATTCAACTCTTTCTATTTGAAGCGAGGGGCACCATCTCTCTTCAAACGCTACAGCTAAGCCCGCAGTTTCGCTTTTGAGCTTAAAAGAATCGTATTCATAAAAAGTAACTGCTTCTCCTTGAGTGTCATAAACTAAGAAACTTCTCTGTTGATCAAAGCGCAGCCCAAGACCGCCGGGATTAAACAGATATATTTTTCCTTTCTCTAATTCTACTTTAGAAAGAGTAGGATCTGAAGTTGACCTGCGATGGTGTAAGTCGTAAGAATATGCTGCTTGAACATGACTATGTCCATGGAAGAATACTCGTTGAGAATTTGCATTTTTACTTAAGAATTCTAACTCTGCGGCATAATCCTCGGGAGAACGCAGCCTTTTGCCATCCTCCACTAATGAAGAATGATACATTAATGAATCCTCACAGGTAAGTGTAGGGGGCAAAGATTTAAGATAAGTTAGATTGTCAGGAAATATCTTTAACTCGCTCTCTCCGGCGTTTAGAAAGTCTTTATCATGATTACCCAATAAGGCATAGCGGCAATTTTCCCTTACTAATTGAAGACACAGATTATCTTTAAAAGGGTTGTTTCCATCAACTATGTCTCCTAAACACACATACTCATCTTTTTTAAGCTTAGTGGTACTATTAAAAAAATCGTTTAAAACGTCGTAATTTCCCTGCACATCAGAAAAGATTACTAATTTCATATATTCAGTTAAAAAGAACCTCCTTTTTTAAACCTTGCGGTTATTTCTACCGGCAAGTAGTCCTAGATGGAAGAAAGTGCACATTTCTTCCACAAGTTTTATAAATAATTAACGATTGTTAACTTATGCGCATGTCCAAACTAATCTTTCCCCAAGAAATTGAAGTGTGGTACATTCTGCCCCTCATTAGACGAAAAATCGCGCTGAAATTAATTGAAAGCGGCCTACCTCAGAAAAAAGTGGCCGAAATGATGGGCATAACTCCAGCTGCCGTAAATCAATACAAGAAACGCAAGCGAGCTAAAGAAGATGTGTTTGATGAAGAATTAGAAAAAGAATTGATTAATTCCATAAAAAAAATCATCACCAACAACGAATTGCTTGGAAAAGAAATCATACGTCTTAATAATCTAGTTAAAAAAAGAGGATTGATTTGCAAGCTTTATCAAGATCGGTGCATACTCGGAAAAGATAAAGGAAGCTGTCCGTACTGTAAAGATTAGGAGAAGTACCACATGAATACTACCAAAAAAGAAATCTATCTAGACCATGCATCTACCACGTATGTCCGGCCGGAAGTAGTCCAGGCTATGCTACCATTCTTCGAGCAGAAATTCGGAAACCCCAGCAGTTTACATCGCTTAGGCCTAGAAGCAAAATCTGCCGTAGATGAATCTCGACAAAAGATAGCCTCTATTTTAAACTGTAAACCTAATGAAATAATTTTCACCGGAGGCGGAACTGAAAGCATTAACCTTGCCCTAAAAGGAGTAGCATTACTAAAAGGGAAAGGACATATTATTACCTCTACTATTGAACATCCAGCAGTTCTAAATACCTGTGCTTGGCTGGAAAAGAAAGGATTTAGTGTTACATACTTAAACGTAGATGATGAGGGATTAATCTCAATTAAAGAGCTGGAGAAAGCCATCCAGAAGGACACTATACTTATTTCTATCATGTACGCCAATAATGAAATCGGAACCATTGAACCAATAGTTGAAATTGGAAAAATTGCCAGAAAGCATAAAGTTCTATTTCACACTGATGCCTGCCAGGCTGCCGGCGCGCTGGAATTAGACGTTAATAAATTAGGTGTAGATTTGATGACTATTAACAGCTCTAAGATTTATGGGCCAAAGGGAATGGGATTGTTGTACAAACGTGCTGAAATTAAACTTGAGCCGTTAATTCATGGAGGCGGGCAGGAAGCAGGAGCAAGAAGCGGTACGGAAAATGTAGCTGGAATTGTCGGCCTAGCCACAGCATTAGAATTAGCACAGAAGGAAAGCGCAACTGAGAATAAGCGGTTAATCCAATTGAGAGATTATTTGATTAATAATACTTTAAAGAAAATTCCTAAGTCTTTCCTTAACGGGCATCCTACGAAACGATTGCCTAACAATGTTAATATTTCTTTTTTAGATGTGGAAGGAGAATCAATTATGCTGTACCTGAATGAATATGGGGTGTATGTGTCTACCGGCTCGGCTTGCAGTTCCCAGAAATTGCAGATAAGCCACGTATTAAATGCGATTGGACTTAAGCATGATGCTGCCCATGGAAGTATCCGGTTTACATTAGGGAAGAGGACTACTAAAGCAGATATAAATTATGTGTTGAAAGTTCTTCCACCTATAATTGATTCGCTAAGGAAGATCTCTCCGGTGAAGGTCAAGATGAGCGAGATTCGGGAGAAGATGGGTGAAAAAAATGAAAACTGCTGATAAAAAAACAAAAGTTGTAGGACATAAAAGAGAAGAGTGGATTTATACCGATATAGTTAAAGATCATTTCTTTCATCCCAGGAATATATTTGCTACAGAAAAAGAAGCGGAGACCTACAAAAAAAATGCGGATGGTACAGGGCAAATTGGGAGCCCAGCGTGCGGAGATATTATGGAAATGTATATCAAAGTAGATAAGAAGAATAATACAATCAAAGAGTGCAAATGGCGTACTTTTGGCTGCGCTTCGGCCATCGCTTCTACCTCCATTCTTTCAGAAATGGTCATCGGAATGAAACTATCCGAAGCTAAGAAAATAACTCCGCTGGATATTGTGAAAGCTTTAGGCGGGCTGCCGGCACGGAAGATACATTGTTCAGTTCTGGGAGATCAGGCGCTGCGGGCAGCGATAGATGATTATGAGAGGAGGAGGAAGGAAAGAGATAAATCCACTCCAATTAAAATTTAAGTTTCTTCTCCCGTTTTGGGATAAACTATAAGAGTAACCACCCCGCTTTTGGCGAGGATGGAGACCCTATTTTCGTTGTTGGATAATCTGTTTCCCTACAAAGGATATAAACTTTTCGTAAAAAAGAACGAAATTGATATC